>CAMUZC010000048.1 GCA_947165105.1 uncultured Lachnospiraceae bacterium
AAAAGTTGTTTCTAGAACTTGGTTGTCTACGGATACATATAAAAATCATTAGAAATAATTGTGACAGTTCTTAAAATTCGGAACCTTATGATTAAGGATAGAATTAAGAACTGTCATTTTTTTGTTGGGAACATTTTTGTAAAGGCTGAATATAATAAAACAATAAATTATAGGAGGTAATAAAATGCCAGAAGGTTACACATACCAAAAACTACAAAGTGACATACGCGAGCTAAAAGCAACCTATCCATTTCTGGAGGTAGGAAGCATAGGATACAGTGTTTTAGGCAGAAACATTCCATACATAAGAATAGGTTCAGGACAAAAAGAAGTGTTTTACAATGCATCATTTCATGCAAATGAATGGATAACTACACCAGTATTAATGAAATTTATAGAAGACTACGCAGCACAATACGCCCTAAATGGAAAATTAGGTGAATATAGCGCACGACAACTATATAATGCGGTAAGTTTATTTATAGTTCCAATGGTAAATCCAGATGGTGTAGACTTAGTCACAGGAGGTTTACAACCTGTGGATAACCCATACAAAAGTGCACAGGAAATTGCAAAAGGCTATCCAGAAATTCCATTTCCAAGTGGATGGAAAGCCAATATAGATGGGGTGGACCTAAACTTACAATTCCCAGCAGGATGGGCGCAGGCAAAAGAAATAAAATATGCACAAGGATTTAACAAACCAGCACCAAGAGACTTTGTTGGGGAAGGACCATTAGTTGCAAGAGAAGCTCTAGCAGTATATAACTTTACATTAATGCATAATTTCAGATTAGTAATAGCATACCACACACAAGGGCAAGAAATATATTGGACATTTTTAAACTACAACCCGCCAATGGCAGAATTCATAGGGCAGCAGTTTAGCAGAGTTAGTGGATATGAACTAGCAGAAGTACCGTATAATTCAAGTTTTGCTGGATATAAAGATTGGTTCATACAAAATTACAACAGACCAGGGTATACAATAGAAGCTGGCATAGGGCAGAATCCATTGCCTATTGAACAATTTAGTGAAATATATAGAGATAACTTTGGAATTTTGCTCTTAGGGTTAGTATTATAAAAATGTAACATAATCTTAATATTAGAATAAAAAAACTCGAAACTTTTGAAACCGTAGGAAAAGCTTATCTTTCTCCCAAAAACAGACGCTTTACAATATAAAATAAATATCTTATATTAATATTAGTAGATATAAAACAGTGAAGAAATAATAAGGGGGATAAAATGAAAGGTAAGATAATTAAATCAATTTTATTTTTAAGCGTTGTTCTACTAGCAGTTATAGGAATTCAAAGTACAGTCTATGCTGCCGATGGCGATAGCTCAGAAGGCGGTGATCCACTATATGATTATTCGTTTGATTTAAAATTTTATAACGAAGACGAAACACCATGGAATACCAACCAATATGATGCAATACCTAGCATAATGGCACCTGAGGGAACAGAATATAGCTACACATGGGGTAATGGCCAAACAGGAAGTGGAGTAACAGGAACAGATAGATTGTTAAATATTAATCCTAATACAAATGAGGCAAACAACACTGTACGCATTACATTAAGATTAACAGAAAATGATGCAAGATCAAAGGTATATTTTTACAAAGGAAATGGAGTATATTATTCTAAAACAGTAGTTGACGGATTTGATATGTCAACATGGACATATCGTGAAATAGCATTAGACAAAGATAACGTCAAAGAAGCTAAATTATATAAAACAACACAAGAACCAGTAAAAATTAATGTAAGATTTTTACATAATGATGGAACAGAATGGACACTTAGAAATAACTATGGTTATTCTGGTTCAATAGCACGTATTAATTCAAATAAATATGATATTAAGTATATATTCAATAATGGGAAAACACTTGAACATACAGGATATAGTGGTGGTTATCTAAGCCCAGAAACATCTGCAAATTTATTTGATGCAAGTTCTGCAACAATCTATCTAGCAGGTAATGCGGAAACAGATGGATTAACAATAATAGGACCAAACGAAAAAAGATATTCTAAAGTTGTAATAAATGGAACAGAAGTAAGAAAAGGTGAACAAGCAACAATTAATTTTGCCGATTCAAGAGAAGTAAATTTAGATTTCTATGTTCCAGAAACATTATCAGGAAGCGTATCAATACAATCTTATGATGGCTCATTAACAGACGATTTTGTATGGAATTTCCACTTTTCAGTATCAGCACAAGAAACTAATTTTGATCCAGACACTATGTATTGGACATTAGATGGAGAAGAAACAAAACACATGGCTATTCCAAACTCAACTCCATACAAATGTAGTTATGCCCTTGACGTACAAGTACCATTCGGAAGAAAAGCAACATTACACAATATACCAGTGGGAGGAGATATAATGACCTCTGGTAATGAAACATGGGCATATAATTACGTCTCAGCAAGCAACAAAGCCAGCGAAATAAAAACATATAAACCAAACTATACTGAATTTGAAGGTGATGACAGATACTCATACATCTATGAATTTGGAGGAAAAACAGTAATAACATACAGAGGAGAAGACGTAGACAGTACTCTAATTAATCAATTAGGAATAACAGACCTTACACTTTATAACAGAAGTAATTCAGGTCATGAAGATGAAATGGTTGTAGACACAAGTGGATTTACAAGAAACTTTCATTGGTATGATGGATTTGAATTAAATTACTATGTATTTAGAAAAAATGCACAAATAATGTTTGGAAAACAATGTGATGAAAATGACAGTACAGCAGAAAAAGACAAATTATTTCATTTCAGAGTTAAATTAACAGATCCAGCAAATGGAAAACCACTAAGCGGAAGAATAGCATATTACACATACACAGGTGATGATGAAATAATAGAAGACAACAATAATGTTAAATATGCAGAGCTAGATGAAAATGGGTATATGGATGTATATCTTAAATCTGGTGAATATGTAAAAATAGGAAAAGTATTAACAGACGAAGAAATTGCAGATAAAAAATTCTACAGTTTTTATGATAGAAGAGCTGTAGTAAACAGCGCAACAGCTAGGAATGTATATCAATTTTATTTTGATGATTTAGGAATGCTTCCTTACGGAGTAGAATATAGTGTCGAGGAAATTGATGATAGCTATGATTATACTGTTGTCGAAGAAAACAAAGAAAACGGTGTAGGAACATATGGATTTGCACGTCCTACATTAAGATATACAGCAGCTGAATTTTTTGATAAACTTAATGGATTTAAATTTATCAACAATAGAAAAAAAGGAACACTAACAATAGAAAAAATTGTTGAAGCAGAAGACAAAGGAAGAGAATTCAAATTCAACATAAAAATAACAGATTCAGCAGAAAACTTCCCATTAGAATACGAATATGAAGATGAAAACGGAAATAGAGGAACAATTAAATTTACAGAAGGGAAAAAAGTTACAAAAGAAGATAGAGAATTTACAGAATATACTGCCAATGTAACATTAAAAGACCAAGAAAAAATAATAATAAAAGGAATACCAGCTGGTGCAGAATATGAAGTAGTTGAAGATGAAGAATCAACAAAAGGTTATACAGCAGAAAATAGCGGTGAACAAGGAAAAGTAAAAGCAGATGATAGCGAAGAAAAAAGCTTAGCAAAATTTATAAGTAAGGAAAAAGTAGAAGAGGAAGAGCCTGCCGAGGAGACAGAACCAGAAGAAACTGTAACAGTAAAAGAAGAAACTGAAGAAGTGAAACAAGTTCAAACAGGAGATACTATTGGAAAAGTTTTTGTTACATTAGCATTAGCTATGACAATGTTAGGTATTACACTTGTTATTAAAAGAAAATAAAAATAATGTGAAAAGAATATAGATATATTGATGGAAACCTTGTTTAGGAGATATCATATATCTTTATTCTTTTTTTATATTTAAAAAATAAACTTGTTATATATAATAATTTCTGATATTATACTATTATAAACAGTGAGATAAAGAAGACTGTCGCTAAGACGTCTCAAAAATGAGACAAAAAAAGACCGTCCCCAAAAGTCTCAAAAGAAAGGATGATGATAATGGAATTTCAAGAAAAATATAACTATTGGCTTACTAGTGATACATTTGATGAAGCAACACACCAAGAGTTAGAAGCAATCAAAAATGACGAAAATGAAATTAAAGAAAGATTTTACAAAGACCTAGAATTCGGAACAGCAGGACTAAGAGGAGTAATCGGTGCTGGAACAAACAGAATGAATAAATATACAGTAACAAAAGCAACACAAGGCTTAGCAAATTATATAATAAAAACAGGAAAACAAGATAAAGGAGTAGTAATTGCATTTGACTCAAGAAGATTCTCACCAGAATTTAGTAGATGGGCTGCACTATGTTTAAATGCAAACGGAATAAAAACATATAGATTTGACACATTAAGACCAACACCAGTTCTATCATTTGCAGTAAGAGAACTAGGATGTGTAGCAGGAATAGTAGTAACAGCAAGCCACAACCCACCAGAATACAATGGATATAAAGTATACTGGGAAGATGGGGCACAAATAGTACCACCAATAGATGGAGAAATAATAAGCGAAGTAAATGCAATAACAGACTATTCAACAATAAAAATGATGGATTTAGAAGAAGCAATAAACAAAGGATTATACAATGTTGTAGGAGAAGAATTAGACAGAAAATATATAGATACATTAAAAAGTTTAGTATTAAATCCAGAAATAATAAAAGAAACGGCGAAAGATTTAAAAATAGTATACACACCACTACATGGAACTGGAAACATTCCAGTACAAACAGTATTAAAAGAACTAGGATTTGAAAACTTGTATGTAGTACCAGAACAAGAAAAACCAGATGGAGAGTTTCCAACAGTAAGTTACCCAAATCCAGAAGATCCAAAAGCATTTGCATTAGCAATAGAATTAGCAAAAAAAGTAGATGCAGACATAATTTTAGCAAATGACCCAGACGCAGACAGACTAGGAGTATTCGTAAAAAAGAACACAAATGGAGAAGCAGAATATGAAATGTTTACAGGAAATATGTCAGCACTATTTATAGCAGAATATGAATTATCACAAAAGAAAGAAAAAGGAATATTACCAGAAAATGGAGCAATGGTAACAACTGTAGTTTCATCAGATTTAACAAAAGCAATGGCAAAAGAATACAACATGAAACTATTTGAAGTACTAACAGGATTTAAATGGATTGGAGAAAAAATAAAACAATTCGAGCAAGCTGGAAGAAAATATGAATATGTATTCGGATTTGAAGAAAGCTATGGATGTTTAGTTGGAACACATGCAAGAGACAAAGACGGAATAGTAGCAGTAATGGCAACATGTGAAGCTGCAGCTTATTACAAATCAAAAGGAATAAGCGCATTTGAACAAATGGATAACATATACAAAAAATACGGATACTACAAAGAAGGGCAAATAGCACTAACTTTCAAAGGAATTGAAGGAGCAGAGAAAATTAAATCAATAATGGATAAACTACGTAATAATCCACCAACAGAATTAGCAGGATTAAAAGTATTAGAATTTAGAGATTACAAAGAAAACATTATAAAAGACCTACAAACCGGAGAAACACATGAAACAGGATTGCCAAACTCAAACGTTTTATATTTTGGCTTAGAGAATTCAAGCTGGTGTTGTGTACGTCCTTCAGGAACAGAACCAAAAATTAAGTTCTACTGTGGAGTTTGCACAGACAGTAATGAAAAATCAACACAACAATTAGAGGCATTAAAAGCACATTGGGGAAATATTTAATAATTATAAATTAATTAAAGAGGACGTTTCTTATCGGACTTTTATTAAAAAGTTCAACAAGAAACGTCCTCATAATATTTGGACAAAATTTACAAAATCACTAAAAAATGTTATAATAAAAGTAGCAATTTATTTGCAGTATGGACATTGAATGATTATTGGAGGTACAATATGGTAAAGAAAGCTAACGCAATAATTTGCGCTATTTGCGCAATGTTTGCAATAATCATCACAATCATATGCACAAACACAACAACAGCTTCTGCAGAAGAAGCTACATACGATATCAACAATCTTATCAGCATAGCAAACGCCAACAATGGAACGATTTTCATGTATGGAACATCAGATGACGACGTAATTCCTGAAAATTTCTCAGTAAGCAATTATGTAAAAACCTACAAGGAGCAGCTGCTTACAACAGAAATTTATGCAAGGAATAATAGTGAAATGAAAGTTTCAGAATCAACCGTAATGGAATTCAGAAATCAATTTTGCTATTCAGGAGAACAGAAACTTACAGTTCATGAGGATATAATATCCGGTGAAATTAAGATAATGTTCGAGCGTCCTGACACAAATGGTAAAACACATTACGTGATTTATACATTTGACAACTGGAAATGGCCATATGAAGCTGAAGAAGCAAACCAAGAAGTAGTAAGATTTAACTACCTTGGATTTCGCTACATAATTTTTGTACAGAACAACAAGTTCTGCATTACAAAAATATGGGACCCCGAAACTCACACAAGAGTTTATGAGGCACTTGACGCTTCAGAACCTGCACTGATAAGAAAACTGAAACAGGCATTTACCGAAGGCACAGATATAACCTTCATCGAAGAAATTGATTATTACACACGTATTCATGCGTTTGTTAATAACAATGGAGAGAAAGAAGAATATATCTTTTACACCTACAATGGTAAACCGGTAACCGAAAATTCCGAAATAATTGTTTCAGTAGATACGGTTGATGATACCTACACAATTTATGTCGAAGATGGTTTCGTATGCCTGGATTCTGCAAAAAGATCTGGATGGGTTGATCATCCAAACGCAACAAATATAGGTTAAAAAAGAAAAAAATGTCCATACGACGCAGCTGATTTTTCAGCTGCGTTTTCTTTTTAATAAGTAAAATTTAGGAAAAATATTAGAGGCAAAAATTCTATGAAAAATGAATAAATTTCCTTGTTTTGGAAAAAATGTAGTGATATAATTTGAACATGAAAAAAATAAATGAGACAAGCGGAAACGTTTTTTTAGTCTCAATCGAAAGGAGAATTAGAAAATGTCAGATGCAACAAAATTAAAAGAAAAACTATTTAACCAAAAGAAAAATGGTTGGGAAGGATTAACAGAAAAACAAAGAAATGAAATCTTCAACTATTGTAATGGTTACATGGGATATTTAAATAAAAGCAAAACAGAAAGAGAAATAGTAAGAACATCAAAAGAAATGGCAGAAAAAGCAGGATTTAAAGATATAAACACAAAGAAAACATTAAAACCAGGAGACAAAATTTACTATATAAACAGAGATAAAAACATCTACCTAGCAGTAATAGGTAAAGAACCAATAGAAAACGGATTACACATAATAGGAGCACATGCAGATTCACCACGTTTAGACTTAAAACCAAACCCAGTATATGAAGATGGAGAATTTGCATACTTAAAAACACACTATTATGGAGGAATAAAAAAATATCAATGGACAACAATACCACTTGCAATCCATGGAGTAATCGTAAAATCAAATGGAGAAAAAGTTGAAATTTGTATAGGTGAAGATGAAATGGATCCAATCTTCACAATAACAGACTTATTACCACACTTAGCACAAGAACAAATGGAAAGAAAATTAAAAGAAGGAGTAAAAGGAGAAGACTTAAATCTATTAATAGGAAGCATTCCATATGATGACAAAGATGTATCAGAAAGAGTAAAATTAAACATCTTAAATATATTAAATGAAAAATATGGAATAACAGAAATAGACTTCTTAAGCTCAGAAATAGAATTAGTACCAGCATTTAAAGCTAGAACACTAGGATTTGACAACAGCATGGTAGCTGCATATGGACAAGATGATAAAATATGTGTATATACATCATTAACAGCAATACTAGAAGTTGAAAATCCAACAAACACAGCAGTATGTATGATAGTAGATAAAGAAGAAATAGGAAGTATGGGAAATACAGGAATGGAATCACATGTATTTGACACATTTATTTCTGAAATTTTAAACAAAATGAACATTAATAAACCAAACCTACTAGACAAAGTATTTGTTAATTCAAAAATGTTATCAGCAGATGTAGATGCAGGATTTGATCCAATATATGCATCAGCATCAGAAAAAAATAACTCAGCATTCCTAGGAAGAGGAGTTGGAGTAAACAAATACACAGGAGCAAGAGGAAAATCAGGAGCATCAGATGCAAATGCAGAATTTGTAGCATGGATACGTAACCTATTAGAAACAAATAAAATTAAATATCAAATATCAGAATTAGGAAGAGTAGACCTAGGTGGAGGCGGAACAATAGCCTACATTCTAGCAAATAAAGGAATGGATGTAATAGATTGTGGTGTACCAGTTTTATCAATGCATGCACCTTATGAAGTAACAAGTAAATTTGATGTTTACTCTGCATACAAAATGTATAAAGCATTTTTTGAAAACTAAAAACAAGTAAGGACGGATTGAAAAAATCCGCCCTTTTTTTTATATTATTAAGGCATTTGCTAGGGAGATTTGAGGATAAAGGATTATTAATAAAAATAGAAATGTTACAAAACTGTTACAGTAATATTACAAAACAATTAAATTTTAAAAATCACTTGTCAAAAATTGTCGAAGATGCTATCCTAAAATCAGAGCACAATGAAAGGAAAATGTTATGGAAGAAAATAATAAACCAAAGAAAAAGCGTAACATACGCGTACGAAAAAGATTTCTACAAGCTTTCATAGTAATTTTTTCATTAACAATATTAATATTATCACTAATAACATTAGCCTCAACGGTAAAAGCACACGATTTAGCATTTGGTAGATATAGATTCTACATAATGAAAACTGAATCAAAACCAGAAGCAGCATTAAAAGGTGACTTAGTAATTGCTGAAAAACTTGATGTAGGCAACTTAAAAACCGGAGACTATATAGTATATGGTGATAACAAAACTTATTATTGCGATAAAGTTGCAGAAATCAAAAAAGTTAATATAGTAAATAAAGTAATAACAGCAGAAAATAATGGAGTAAGTTATCAATTCAATGAAGCAGATGTTTCAGGAAAGGTGATTAAAAATTTCCACAAAATTGGAAATATAATAACATTTTTAAGGACTCCAGTTGGAATTGTATTTTTCATAGTATTTACAATATGTTTATTTGCCTTATTAAGAATCTTAATTACATATGGTAAAGAAGATGACAAAAAGGCAGACGATAAAACAGAAGTAAATGAAAAAATGCAATAGACTGAATGATTAAATACGATAATACTTAAAATATGTATAATATTTTAATATTATAAATAGTTCAACTGGAAAGGGGGGAAATAAAAATGGAAAATCAAAAACAAAAAAAATCTGTTGGAACAATCGCATTAGTAGTTTTATTATTGATAGTTACTATAGCTTCTTTAGTATTAGCTACATATGCTTGGGCTAAATATTCTGCTAAGAGTGACCAATCAACAGCAACAGCTGAGGTTGCTAAGTGGGATGTTACTTTAGATAGTGAAACTAAAACTTTTGCTGGAACATATTCACATGTTGTTACAGATCAAATAGCACCAGGTACATCTGGAAGTTTTGCTGTTACAATCGATCCAGGTGATACAGAAGTATGTATTGCATATCAAATAAAATTGACAAATGCAACATATACAACAGTTTCAGGAGCACAAACAGACGCTATAAAACATTTAAAATTCTATTCTGATGCTGCTCATACAAAAGAAGTAAAATTAGATGGTACAGTCAACAGTGACTTAACAGGTACAATTGACTTAACAGGTACAAACCATGTTACAGCACCTGCTTCATCAATAACTGAAACAATTTATTGGTGTTGGCCATACGATTATGCTGAAGCATCAGCTATGAAAAAAGATGATGGAACAACACCAGTATATACAGCTGGAACAGATATAGAAGCAAATGCAGAAGCATATGATGCTGAAGATACAAAAGTTGGTGAAGGTATAACATCTATGAGTGTTAAATATGAAATAAGAGCATGGCAAGTTGACCCTGCTAATTCAGATAGCACAGACAATACAGAAACTACAAACAAACCATTATAATTTAATATGAATAACATGAGGGATTAGCCCTCATGAAAGAATATATGAAAGATATATTCTTTCATGAAGGCTAATTTTATAATATAGGGGCAAATAGTCAAAATCCAAAACAGAAAAGAGGGATTTAAGTGGAAAATACAAAAGAAAAAGATATAAACAATAGTGTTGGAGCAAATAAAATACCACAAGTTCAAAATCAACCGATGCAACAGCAGCAACAAGAGCAACCAACACAGCAAAATCAATACGAAGAAAAAGAGAACACTATGCCAGAAAGAAAAGGTATTGTATATTTGATAATATTAACAGTAGTTTTAATATTTATAGCACTATTTTTCATCTACGACATTATCGACAGAGGAACAATAAACTCATCAGAAACAGCACCAGTAGTATTCCCAGACAATCAGATAGATGTGATAGATGGAGAAGATGAAAATAAAAAAATAGATGTAATAGATGGCGATGCAAGCATAAAAATATTCGAAGGAACAAAAGAATGGAGCGAACTAAAAGAACTAAACATATTCGATAGAGAGCACATGCATGTAGTAAATGGAAAAATCGCCCCAGGAGTAGTAGACAAATACGTATACACAGTAGAATGCTATGGAGACTACAGCATGTTATACAACATGAAATTTTCAGACGAAAACCCACACAAAATAAACATGAAATACAAACTAAGAAGAAACGGAACATATGTAGCAGGTGATGAAAATACATGGGTAACAGTTGAACAATTATCACAAGAAGGAATGAAAATAGCACCAGGAACAATAGATGTATTCATATTAGACTGGAAATGGGAAGATGCAGATAATGATACAGAAATTGGAGAAACAGAGGGAGCAAAATATATTATAAATATCAAATCTGATGCAGAGGCAATAATGCAATAAACAGAAAATACAAAAGAAAAAGAGGTGTAAAAATGAATATTGATAATGAAAAAGAAAACGCTAACAATACAGTGAATGAAATGGAATCAGCAGAGGTAAAGGAAGTTGCGAAAGAGGTTGAGGAAACAGCTGATAAAACAGCTGACACAGCAGAAAAATCAACAGAAACAGCAGAACAATCAAAACAACCAAAACCAAAAAAATCAAACCCAATACTAAAAGCAATCAGCATAGCAACAAAAACCGTTTTATGGGCACTAATCGTAATAACACTAACACTACTACTAATAACAGTAGCATCAAGAAAAACCGACATACTAGGTTACAGAATGTACATAATAATGTCAGGAAGTATGGAACCAACAATCCACGTAAAAGATGCAATTATAACGAAACAAATAGATGAACCACAAAACGGAGATATAATAGCATTCGAAAACGGAAACATGATAACAGTACACAGAATAATAAAAGTATATACAGAAGGAGACAACAGACTATATCAAACAAAAGGTGATAACAACAACGCAGACGATCCAGGACTAGTGCAAAAAACACAAGTAAAAGGAAAAGTAAAATACGTTCTACCATTTGTAGGAAGAACAGTTTTATTCTTACAATCACACTTCATAGTATTAATATTAGCAATTGGAATAATAGTAATCATCATAATAGCAAGGAGGTTGATATAGATGAATAAAGCAAAAAGCGACAAAAATAAGAACGTGCTAGTAATCACATTAGTTTTGTTGATAACACTAATACTTATAGTTGTTTGTGGAATTGCTTATGCAAAATACTTGTCAACAGCAACTGGAACAGCAACAGCTGAAATAGCTGAAATGGTATGTACAATGGAAGTAAAATCAAGCAGTGAAAATAATAATGGGGAAGTTATAAGCCCAGCAGATAAAACAATAATAAATCCATATTGTATTGTAACAGTAAAAGACTTTGAAGGAGCAAATCAATCAAATCCAGATAAAGTCACTGAAACAGATGTTGGTTATTCAATATCAGTTAAGCCAAAAAAAGATTCAAATGGACAAGATACATTTGTAATGCCAGCATATAACTGGTATGAAATATCAAGCCCTGATGCTGAAAGTGGAAGTAAAATAGCTACATCAACAGATTTAGTATCATCATCAACATCAAAAGGAAATTTCAAAAACAAGGTAGCGGAAACAAGATATTATAAAATAGTATTTTTAAATTCTGGAGAGGAAGATATAACAAGATATGTTGATTTTGAATTAAAAGCAATACAGGCAAATCAAAATAATTAATAAATGTCTCATAAATGATGTGAAATTCTATTCACATATTTCATTTATGAGACATCTTATTTTTAAGAGTTCCGTAAGGGACTTTTTTATTTTTAAAACAAATATTTTTATATTACAAAAATGTATCTAAAATGACATAAAAGTTTAATAAAACACAAGACGCGAAAAACCGTAAAATTACGCGCATTTTATCTATTTTAGATATCTTGATAACAAAGATAATTATAAATTAAAATATATATATAATAAGTTTTTGAAAAAAGAAAGGGTAAAGAGGGGTTGAGACTATGAACGAGAATCAAAACAAAAGATTAAAGTCAATAGCAATTAGTGCTGCAATAATCTTA
>CAMUZC010000049.1 GCA_947165105.1 uncultured Lachnospiraceae bacterium
TTTATCTATATAATGTCACAAAATGTCGAAAGACAAAACAGGAGGATATTATATATGAAAAATGTAATAAGCTGTGATCAATTCACAAAAGATGATTTAAAAAAACTATTCGATTTGGCAGATGTAGTAAGAACCAATCCAGAAAAGTATATGAATGCTTTAAATGGAAAGGTTGTTACTACTCTTTTTTTTGAGCCAAGTACACGTACAAGATTATCATTTGAAACAGCAGTTGTAAGATTAGGCGGAAGATTAGTTTCAACAGAAAACGGAAAAACAAATTCATCATCAACAAAAGGTGAAACATTAGAAGATACAATTAGAGTTGTAACAGGATATACAGATGCAATAATAATGAGGCATTCGTTTAACGATGCAGCTGAAAGAGCAGCTAAAGTAGCAACAGTTCCAGTAATAAATGCAGGAAGTGGTAAAGGAGAGCACCCTACCCAAAGCTTATTAGATGCATATACTATCAGAAGAGAAAAGGGAAGACTAGACAATTTAAAAATTGCAATACTTGGTGATTTAATAAATGGAAGAACAATCCATTCACTAATAAAGCTATTTTCACAATATGAAAATATAGAATTTTTTGCGCTATCAAAAGAAAATTTGTGTTTGCCTGAAAAATATGTTAAAATAATAGAGAATAGTGGTAATAAATATTTTAAATGTAGTTCTTTTGCAGACATTCCTAAAGATGTTGATATAATGTATCATACAAGAATTCAAGCAGAAAGATGTGATGAAGATTTAGGAAAAGAGGAATTTGTAATTAATAAAAATATTTTAGACCAATTTTCTGAGAATACGTTAGTAATGCACCCATTACCAAGAGTTGATGAAATCTCGACAGACATTGATAATGATAAAAGGGCAAAATACTTTGAACAAGCACATAATGGAATGTGGGTTAGAATGGCATTGTTACTAGAAGTATTTGAAAAATAGAATTATTAGAGGTGATTTTATGGATGAAAGAATCAAAAATTTTAAGTACCTAGAAGAATTTGAACTAGTTGATAATAGTAAAAATGAAATTTATAATGATAAAGAAACTATAGGAAAAGAAGATAAGATTATTGATAATACTGGAAACAAAAGAACATATATAGAAAAAAATGTATATATAGAACCTATATATATATCTGCAACATCAATTGATTATAAAGTTTATTATATTGATGAAAATAATAGTCTTGAAGAACTTGGAACTGTAAAATCAGATAATCAAATAGTTTTAAATGCTAAATATAAAGATAGTAAAAGCGTGGAAAATGACTTTGACTTTGATTCAAAAAAATTAGAAGTTGATATTCAAAAAATGCTTGAAAAACAACGTTTAAAAGATGAAGAAAAAAGTAAAAGTATACAAGATGAAAAAAGTGAAAAAAATATAGAAAATTCAGATTCTATTGAAAATGAAAAAGAGGACAAAGAAGAGAATAAAGAAGAGGATAAAAAAGAACAGGATAACAATAAAAAAGAAGCAGAAGAAAATAATAAGGATGATTCAATTAAAGATGAAGATTTGAAAAAGCAAGGTTATAATATAACATCATATACAAAAATAACAGATCAACATGTGAAATCGTCAATGATTGTTGAAAATTATAATCCAAATAGTTTGATTGTTGCTGAAGTTGATGGACAAATAAAATTAATGGCAAAGGAAGTAGGAACTGGTGAAATAAAAGAAATTCCGTTAAAAACAGTAGATAATTCAATGGAAGAAGTTAATGAATTTAGCAACAATGCAGAAAGATCAAAGGGAGCGGGCACAAAAATTACATCATCTAGTTTCCCTGGAATGGAATTTAATGTTAATAAAAACAGAATGGGACAAATAGAAATTGGTTTAATTGGAAACATCGATGAACAAGGAAATAGAGAGGTACTTTCAATTGGTAGTCCAGTTCATCCAACTGAACAAGAATATAAGAGAGCTGAAAGTGAAAAATATGAGAGATTTGGATATGGACAAATCTTAACTAAAGATGAGGTTGATGAAAGATTAGCAGATGAAGTAGAATCAGTTCGTGACGAAGTTGGTCAAGAAATAGAGACTATGGCTAAAAATCCAACTTTACAAGAATTAGAAGAAAAGATTAATAATGAAAGAGAAAGACAAGAAGAGATAAGAGAACAAGAGATAGAAGAAAATGAAGATGAAAAAGAAGAGGAAGAATATGAAAAAGTTCCTTGGGATAGACATCCACATCCATAAAAGTAGTTATGAATAATAAGGAGTCATGTTTCAATAAAGAAACATGACTTTTTTATTTTAGTAGCTAAACAAAAATTCTAAAAATCAAAAAGACGCATAAAATCTTCCAAATTTGGAGAAAATAATTTAAAAGATTTTACACAAGAGGTGGCAAATTTGGAAGATTACAAAGTATTAAGTATAAAAGGTGTATTGTTAGACAAATATCAACTTGAAAACTATTTAGCTAAATTAGCATCCGATAATATATTAAAGAATAAATCAGATAAAAACACATATCCAATTCCTAGGCTAAAAGAAAATTTTGAATATATTACAGAAGTATATAATCTATTATCAGAACATTTAAAATTAGAGATACCAATACATCCAGCAGGAGAATGGATTTTAGATAATTATTATATTATAGAAAAGACAGTTAAAACAATAATTAAAGATATGCCATTAAAAAAATATAGAAATTTTATAGGCCTTGAAAACGGAACATATAAAGGATTTGCAAGAGCTTATGTCTTAGCAGGTGAGATAGTAGCTTATACTGATGGAGTTGTAGATAGAGATAATTTAAGTGGTTTACTGGAAAGTTATCAATCTAAAAAGAACTTAAGCATGGATGAAATATGGAATATAGGAATCTTCTTGCAAATTGCATTAATAGAGAAAATTCGTGGAATTTGTGAAAAAATATATTCTTCTCAAATTCAAAAATACAAAGTTGAGAATATAATAGAAAGATTGGTTGAAAATAAACAAGATTTAAAGTTTAAAAACATATCATCAAGTAAAAATTATTCACATGGTGAAATGAAATATCCGTTTATAGAGTATATGTCATACAGATTGAAACAGTATGGAAGACAAGCATATGCTTTTTTAAATATTTTAGAAGAACAAACTAATAAAATGGGGTTAAGTATTACTGAAGTTATTCAAAAAGAACATTTTGATATTGCTTTAAAAAAAGTATCTATGGGAAATTCAATTACTAGTATTAATACAATTCTTAGAGTTAATTTCTTGGAAATTTTTGAACAAATAAATGGGGTAGAAGAAATTCTAAAGAAAGATCCAGCAGGTGTTTATAGTAAGATGGATTATAAAACAAAAGCTTATTATAGACAAGAAATTGAAAAAATAGCTAAAAAGACGAAAATTTCTGAAATGTATATAGCTAAGAAATGTCTAGAAATGGCTGAAAGAAATGCTGGCAAAACTGCAAAATCTCATATTGGTTTTTATTTGATATCAAAAGGGAGAAGTGTTTTACTTTCTGAATTGTTAAATAAAAAAATAAAATATACAAAGCCAGTAATAAAAGAGAAAATTTATATTTTGGGAGTAATAGTTTTAGCTTTTTTAATTAGTTTGCTATGTGGAATTTATGTGTATAACCAAACTGAAAATTATATAATTTCTGTATTAATTTGGATTGCTTTACTAATTCCAAGTCAAACAATAGTAGTCCAGGTTATTCAGTATATTTTAAGCAAATTAATTAAACCAAAGATATTACCAAAATTAGATTTTAAATCAGGAATTCCTGAAGAATACACTAGTATGGTAATAATTCCAACAATAGTGAAAAATAAAGAAAAAGTACATGAATTATTTTCAAAGCTGGAGGTTTACTATATAGCAAATAAAAGTGATAACCTATACTTTACACTATTGGGAGATTGTTCAAGTGGAAAAAATGAGAACGAGTCCTTCGATAATGAAATAATAGAGGCAGGAATTAGAGAAATAAAAAGATTGAATGAAAAATATCCAGATAATAAGTTTAACAAGTTTAATTTTGTATATAGAAAAAGAACTTGGAATGATGGAGAGAATTGTTATTTAGGATGGGAAAGAAAAAGAGGAGCAATTAATCAGTTCAATGAGTATATATTAAAAAATATCAAAAATCCATTTTTGTATAATAGTTTTGAGAATATTGATTTAAATGGTTTACCAGAAAAAAATCAATTACCCAAAATAAAATATATTATAACCCTGGATAGTGATACGGATTTAACTTTAAATTCAGGACTTGAGTTAATTGGGGCCATGGCACATATATTAAACAAGCCAATAATCGACCAAAACAAAAATGTAGTAATGGAAGGCCACGCTTTGATGCAACCAAGAGTTGGAGTAGGTTTATTGGAGGTAAGGCGAAGTTTATTCACAAAAATCTTTTCAGGATTAGGTGGAACAGATTCATATGTTAATGCTATTTTTGATGTATATCAAGATAATTTTGATGAAGGAATTTTTACTGGAAAAGGTATTTACGATCTAGAAGTTTTTTCAAAGGTTTTAAAAAATGAAATTCCAGAAAATACTGTTCTTAGTCATGATTTATTGGAAGGGTCATATTTAAGATGTGGTATGGTTTCAGATGTAATGTTAATGGATGGTTATCCTACTAATTATTTAGCATTTAAGAAAAGACTTCATAGATGGATTAGAGGGGATTATCAAATATTAAAATGGGTAAGAAATAAGAAATTAAATATTTTATCAAAATACAAAATTATTGATAATATTTTAAGAAGTAAGCTAGAAACTAGTATCTTAATTTCTTTACTATTAATGATAATATCAAAAACAATTTTTGACATTAAAATATATCCAATTATTGTTTTTTTATTGGTGGCATTAACAGTTCCATATATCTTAGAAATTGTAAATAAAATAATCTTAAAAAAAGAAGGAGAAACAGGTCAAAAGACTTTTGTGAAAACTCAGTCAACAATTAAGAATAGTTTAATGAAAGCGATTTTGACAATAATGACTTTACCAGATAAAGCATATATGTCTTGGAATGCTGAGTTTACAAGTTTATATAGGATGCTTATAAGTAAAAAGCATTTATTAGAATGGGTTACAGCAGAAGAAGCGGAAAAAAATTCTAAGAATGATTTAAAAAACTATTATTATAGCATGTTACCAAATATAGCAGCAGGGTTGATTGGAATAGGATTTTTATTATTGTTAGACATTGAAATATGGCAAAAAATAGTGTTTTTAAGTATTTCGATATTATGGTTAATAGCACCTGCAGTTATGTATTTTATAAGCAGACCTATAAAAGAAATTAATAAAATTCAATTATTAAATAATTCTGAACAGGAATATGTACGCCAAATAGCAAGCAAAACATGGAAGTTTTTCAAAGAATATTTAAATGAAAATAACAATTTTTTACCACCTGATAATTACCAAGAGGATAGAAAACCAAAAGTTGTAGCAAGAACATCATCAACTAATATAGGACTTGGAATGCTGGCGGTTATATCAAGCTATGATTTGAAGTTTGAAAATTTGGAAGATAGTATTAATTTGTTGGAAAAAATAATAAATACAGTTTCAGGTTTACAAAAGTGGAATGGCCATTTATATAATTGGTATAATTTGAATAATTTACAGCCATTAACTCCTAGGTTTATTTCGTCTGTAGATAGTGGAAATTTTGTGGGATATTTGTACGTAGTACTTCAATTTTTGGAGAGTATTGGAGAACAGTCTAATGACAACAATATAACAAATGTAGATGATGCATTAGCTGAAAAAATTAAAGTATTAAAAAAACAAATAGAAGAATTAATACAAAACACAGATTTTACTAAATTATTTGATTACAAGAATAATTTGTTTTCAGTAGGATTTGATGTAGAAGAAAATAAGTTGGTTGATTCATATTATGATTTGCTAGCTTCAGAAGCAAGACAAGCAAGTTTAGTAGCGATTGCCAAGAAAGATATTGACGTAAAGAATTGGTATAATTTAAGCAGAACTCTAACGGTTCTTAATAAATACAAAGGATTAATTTCATGGTCAGGAACAGCATTTGAATATTTAATGCCTAACATAAACATTCCAAAATATCCAGGAAGTTTATTAGATGAATCATGCAAATTTATGATAATGAGCCAAAAAGAATATGCTAAAAGATTAGGCATTCCATGGGGAATTTCAGAATCAGCATTTAATTTAAAAGATCTAAATAACAATTATCAATATAAAGCCTTTGGAATTCCATGGTTGGGCTTAAAAAGAGGATTAGCTGATGAAATGGTGGCATCATCGTATGGAACAATTTTGGCTATAACAGAAGATCCTAAAGCGGTTGTTAACAACTTAAAAGTATTAGAAAAACAAGGAATGTATGATAAATATGGATTTTATGAAGCAATTGATTATACACCAAATAGAGTAGAAAAAGGCAAGAAATATGAAACTGTAAAGACTTATATGGCGCATCACCAAGCGCTTATTCTGCTTGCAATAAATAATTTATTTAATAATAATATATTGCAAAAAAGATTCATGCAAAATCCAGAAATGCAAGCAGTAAACATTTTATTGGAAGAAAGAATGCCTGAAAATGTGATTATAACTAAAGAAAAGAAAGAAAAGGTAGAAAAAATAAAATATAACAATTATGATTTTTATTCAGAAAAGACGTTTAGCAAAGTGGAAAATAATCTGGAAAAATACAATTTAATAGCTAATAAAGATTATACAATAGTAATGGATGAGAAGGGGAATGGTTACAGTAAATATAAGAACATTTTAGTAAATAGGTATAAACCAACATCAGATGTGGAACAAGGAATCTATTTCTATATAAAGAATATAAAAAATAAAAAAATATGGACCAATGGGTATAGTCAAATTACAGAAAGGCCAGATAAATACAGTGTTACATTCGCACCAGATAAAAATAAAATTGTAAGAGTAGATGGAAATATAGAAACAAATACAAAAATAACAGTAAGTCCAAATGATTCAGTTGAAATTAGAAGATTGGAAATAAAAAATATAGGAAACACAGATGAAACTCTGGAAATTAGTTCATTTTTGGAACCTGTTCTATCAGAGAAAGGTCAAGATTATGCACATCCTGCATTTAATAATTTATTTTTAAGTTACGAATATATATCAGAAACAAATACTATCTTAGTTAAAAGAAAGAAACGTTCTGAAAATCAAAAAGAAATATATATGGGTGTAAATCTGTATTCACAGGAGAATCAAATTGGAGAAGTAGAATATGAAATAAGCAAGGAAAGATTTAGCGGTAGAAACAATTTTGGAATACCTAAATTAATAGAAAATTCTAAACCGTTTAGTAAGAAAATAGAATTAACTATAGATTCAATTATAGCAATGAGAAAGACTATAAATGTAAAAGCCAAAGAAAGTACAAAGTTAGATTTAATAATTTGTGTATCTGAAAATAGAGAATATGTGTTAGATACGTTAAAAAAATATATGAACACTGATAACAATAAGCGTACCTTTGAATTGTCAAGAGCAAGAATAGAAGCAGAAAATAGATATCTAGATTTGTCTGGAAAAGATATATCAAATTATCAAAGATTATTAACATATTTGTTAAGTAATCATTCTAATACACATGTTCAAATTTCAGAAGGCTTATACCCAATTTCAGAGTTATGGAAGTATGGAATTTCAGGAGATTTGCCTATAGTTTTTGTTACTATTAAAAATATCAATGATATAGATGTAATTGCAGAATTAGTAAAAGCATATGAATATTTTAGGACAAAAAATATGGAAATAGATTTAGTTATCTTAAATGAGGAAAAAGAAAAATATGACAGCTATGTAAAAGATGCTATTTTGGACTGTATTTTAAATCGAAATCTAGCATATATGCTGAATAGTAAGGGTGGAATATATGTTTTAAATAATATTAAAGAAGAAGATAAAGAGCTAATAACGATGTATTCAAATTTGGTTATTGATGCCAAAAATGGAAATTTAAATTTGCAGTTAAATGATATTGAAGATGATGCTCCAAAGGTTAATTCTAATGATGTTGTAGAAAAAATAGATTTTATTGAAGAAAGCAAAAAAGAGAATCTATTACTAAATAAGGATTTAAAATATTATAATGAGTATGGCGGATTTTCACCAGATGGGAAAGAGTATTTGATAAGAGTTAACAAAAATGATAATACACCAATGCCGTGGAGTCATGTAATGGCAAATGAAAACTTCGGAACTTTAGTCACAGACTCAATGTCAGGGTACACATGGTATAGAAATAGTAGACTAAATAGAATTACAGCATGGTCTAATAATCCGGTTTTAGATGTCCCTTCAGAAGTTATATATTTAAAAGACGATGAAACTAAAAAAGCGTGGTCTCTTGGTTTAAATCCTATGCCAGATAATAATGATTACTATATAACATATGGTTTTGGATATGCTAGGTATTTTCATGAAAGTTTGGGAATAAAGCAAGAAACGGAAGTTTTTGTCCCAAAAGATGATAGTGCAAAAATTCAAATTATTAGATTAAAAAATGAAACACTTAGAAGAAGAAAATTAAAATTAGTTTATTATATAAAACCTGTAATTGGAGAAGATGAAACAAAAACGAATGGATTTATCGATTTTAAATTCGATAGAAATAGCAATACAGTTCTTGCAAAAAATATGATAAATTCTGACTTCAAAAATATAGTGTTTGTATCCAGCAGCGAAAAGATTAAATCATATACTGGAATAAAAAAAGAATTTTTAGGAAAGGGTGGTTTAAGTAATCCATCAGGTTTGAAATTAGATAATTTTAGTAATAAGTTTTCGGGTAAAACAAGTAGTATTATTGCAATAGAATTAGAAGTGGAATTAGAGTCACTTGAAAACAGAGAAATTTCAATAGTTACAGGAGCTAGCGAGAGCGTGATTGGATGTAAAGATTTAGCATATAAATATGATAATGTAAACAACTGCGTTCAAGAAAATGAAATTGTAAGAAAGTTTTGGAGGGATTTATTAGGTATAATTCAAGTTAATACGCCAGTTGAATCAATGAATATTCTTCTAAATGGTTGGGCAATGTATCAAACATTAGCAAGCAGAATGTGGGGAAGAACGGGATTTTATCAATCAGGTGGCGCATTTGGATTTAGAGATCAACTCCAAGATAGTATAAGCTGCAAATATTTAAATCCAGAAATTACAAAAAATCAAATAATAAGACACAGTATGCATCAATTCATAGAAGGTGATGTAGAACATTGGTGGCACGAAGAGACGGGAAGAGGAATTAGAACAAGATTTTCAGATGACTTATTGTGGCTGCCTTATGTTGTAGCTGATTATATCGAATTTACAGGAGATTACAGCATTTTGGATATAGAAACAAATTATTTAAGTGGAAAGATTTTAGAAGATGGTGTAGATGAAAGATATGATTTATATTTGCCTACTGAAGAATCGGAAAGTATTTATAAGCACTGCATAAGAGCTATTGAAAAATCATTAAATTTCGGTGAACACGGATTACCCAAAATAGGATCTGGAGACTGGAATGATGGATTCAGCACAGTTGGAAATAAGGGAAAAGGAGAAAGCGTATGGCTTGCGTTTTTCCTATGTAGCGTACTGAAAAAATTTATTAAGATTTGTGAATATGTTGAGAAAAATCAAGAAAGCCAGGAAAAGAAATCTGAAAAATATAGAAAAATTATTGAGGAGTTAAGAAAATCAATTAATGGAAATGCATGGGATGGACGCTGGTTTAATAGGGCATTTACGGATGATGGAAAAGTACTTGGAAGTCTTCAAAATGATGAATGTAAAATTGATAGTATAGCGCAAAGTTGGTCTGTAATTTCAAATATGGGAGATAATGATAAAAAATATATCTCAATGGAGAGTTTGGAAAATCACTTAGTTGATACTGAAAACGGAATAATAAAATTATTGGATCCGCCTTTTGAAAATGGTGTGATAGAACCTGGATATATAAAGGCATATTTACCAGGAACAAGAGAAAACCGGGCGGACAATATACGCATTCCGCAATTTGGGTGGTTATAGCAGAAGCAATGCTTGGTTTTGGTGATAAAGCTGTTGAATATTTTAGAATGATAAATCCTATTGAGCATAGTAAAACGAAGAATTCAGTAATGAAATATAAAGTTGAACCATATGTTATACCAGCTGATGTTTATGGTCAAGGAAATTTAGCAGGACGAGGTGGATGGACATGGTATACTGGATCTAGCAGTTGGATGTATATTGCAGGAATAAAAAACATTCTTGGTATCAATATTGAAGATGGATATTTGTGCTTAAAGCCAGCTATAGACAGAGAATGGAAGGATTATAGTGTAAGATTAAAATATAATAATACTGTGTATAATATAAATGTTAAAAACAGTGGGAATATTAATAATGAAGTGAAAAAAGTAACAATAAATGGAGTAGAATTGAAGGACAAAAAAATAAAATTAAATGAAAATGCAGGTATTTGTGAAGTTAGTGTTGAAATTTAGTATTAATTGGAAATAAATAAGAAATGCCCCGTTATTGAAAGTAAAACTATCAAAACGGGGCTGATTTCATGCCTTAAAGGCATACATGGGAGCTATGTTTATAACTTTAGATATGTTTTCCATATCATAATCCCATATCCTCATGTAAATGAGGATACTTCTAAACAAGCATACGACTTTACTGAGCATGTCTAAAGCATCATCATATGGGCTGTCAGAATTATTATATACCAAATCGTAAATTGATTCGTTACCAGATACATCGCAAAGTCCTATCAATCGTTTAATCATTTTGTTTTCAGAGTTTTCTTCAAAATAATCTAACTGATATATGTAGGGCTTTTCCGGGCATTTGTGCACTTGAACCTGAATAAACTCAACGTTGCCGTTTTCGTCAGGATTTGTGTAAAGACGAAATGCACATATTCCAGGATTCTTAATGTCTAGTTTGTGATTTAGAAGTGGTACATTATAATTAGCCGGGCTTGAAACAATTTTTGAGGCAAATGAACTTAACCATTTATAGTTATCTTCATCCAAGATAACAAATGGTAAATTGTCGTTTGACTCGGAATACTGTTCCAATGTCGTATAATCATCTTTTGCTATTTTGACTCTGTGTTTACGTGAGTAAGACACAAAAGAATAATAGTCAGGGATGATTTTCCATGTGTTCTGAGAAAAGTTTTCTCTAGCAGCTTTTAAAAGATTTTTCTGCCGATTGCTGTGCATTTGAAGTCCTCCTTTGCACTACGTGTAATTGTGAATTTTCGAACGTAAATATTATACAATATTTTTGTGATTATGTCAAATTACGGGAGGTAAATTAATATAAATAAAATTTAAAAAATATATTGTTAAATTTTTTTAAAAGTGTTATAAATTAGATATACTGTAAGAGAAAAACAACAGTAATAATATACGTAAAGGAGAAATTAGAATGGAAATTAATGAACAAAAAAGACAAAAATTTATGGAAAACGCTAGCAAAAGGGTAAATAATGTAATGCATAACATTCAAATTTTGGAACCTATGGCAAGAAGTAATACTTACGATTTTACAAGAAATGATGTTGAAGAAATGTTTGCAGCTATGCAAGAAACTCTAGATAATACTAAAGCAGAATTTATTAGAAAATTAGAAGGAAGTGCAAGAGCAGAAAGAAAAGCTTTCTCATTTGGACAAACAAATGTTGTAAATGCACTTGAAAATAAAGTTATAGATAATGTTGCAAATGCAATTGATAATGCAGCTGAAGTTTCAGAAGCAGGTGTTGCAGAAGAAGTTGTAGGTGGAGTAGATAATATTACTGAATAAGATAAATAAAGGGGCTATATTTTTATAGCCCTATAATTATTTGCATTTATTTTTGTACCTAAATATAGATTTAGGTCCTTGTTTTTTATCAAAGATTCTTTATTTAGTTTACTTAAATGTTTTATATTGTATTCTAGCTTTGATGCTAGTGATTTATTTTCACTTTCCCAAGCAATTTCTAATTTGAACGCTGTATGCGAATGGGTGTATTTGGCACCTTTTTCAAGTTTGCTAAAGTGTTCATTCATTCGTCTGGTTAAATCTGTTGTAATTCCTGTGTATATTGAGTTGTCTGTACAACGTAGCATGTATGTGTAGTACATTTTGGATTCCTCCTGTTTTTTTATTATTTGTATTGTATCATATGTGGGGAGGTGGTGTCTATTTTTTT
>CAMUZC010000050.1 GCA_947165105.1 uncultured Lachnospiraceae bacterium
AAAAACACTTCGAATTAAAGAAGGAGATCCACTAGAAATATTCACAGACAAAGAAGGTGAAATAATACTAAAAAAATATTCCCCAATCGGAGAACTATCAGAATTTGCAACAGAATATGCAGAAACATTAGCAAAAACAACAGGACACATTGCATGCATAACAGATAAAGACACAGTAATTGCAGTGTCAGGAGGTTCAAAAAAAGAATATTTAGAACAAGGAATAAGCCCAGAATTAGAGCAAATAATGGATGATAAAGAAAATTACACAAGTAAAGAAAACAATGATGTTTCAATTCCAATTACAAAAAACGAAAATAATAGCAAGAAAAATAATGCACAAGTTGTATATCCAATTATTGCAGATGGAGATGTAATAGGAACAGTTATATTATTATCAAAAGATGAAAACACAAAAATGTCTGAAGTTGAACAAAAAGTAGTACAATCAGCAGCAAGTTTTTTAGGAACACAAATGGAATTATAGAAATATTACAGAAATATTAAATTTATATTACAATTTGTAATATTTGTTACAAATAAAAAAATATATGTTATCATATAATCAATAAATAGTGGGAATAAGAGAGGAGCAAAATATGGGGAATTATACGAATGAAAAGAGTTTAGTAGTTGTTCAGAACAATTTTCTAAACAAAATAAAGAGTTTTTTCGCTAAAGCATTTTGGAATAGAAAATCGAAATATGAGATGATAGAAGATGAAGCAGAAAATATTAATCAAGATTATGTAGATCAATTTGAGCAACAAGAACCTGTCCAAAAAGAAAGAAGACTTTATAATTTTGATGCAGATAATAATGATAATTGGCCAGGAGATGGGAATATGAATTTAGAAGAAAAAAATGAGAATGATAATGTTAATATGAATAGTGCTGATACTCAAAATAATAATGAAAACAATGAATATAATGAACAAAATGATGAAATACAATATGAAAAAGAAGAATATAGCCAAGCATATA
This sequence comes from uncultured Lachnospiraceae bacterium, assembly GCA_947165105.1. Next base: position 985 of record CAMUZC010000050.1, read on the forward strand.
TTGAGAAACAAGAATTAGAGCAAAAATTATTGAATTATTATGAAAGCATAAAAAAGGGAATTTAATAAATAAAATGGTGATTGAAAATACCCCAAAAGTGTGTTTCTAATTGAACAAATATGTCCAATTAGAAACACACTTTTTGTCATTTGTTTTTATCAAAAATTATTCTAAGTATAAAAAAGAAAAATAAGGGAAAAATTAGCAAAGAATACTTGAAAAGTAAATTCAATTGTTATACAATGACCATGGTTGCTGTAATGCAATTTTAATGATGCATAAAATGCATCGGAAGGAGGAATTTTTTATGTCAGTTAAAGTAGCCATTAATGGATTTGGACGTATAGGACGTCTAGCATTTAGACAAATGTTTGGAGCAGAAGGGTATGAAATCGTTGCGATTAATGATTTAACAAGCCCAAAAATGTTAGCTCACTTATTAAAATATGATTCTGCACAAGGAACATATGCAAAAAAAGATACAGTAGTAGCAGGAGAAGATTCAATAACTGTTGATGGAAAAGAAATAAAAATATATTCAATGAAAGAAGCAAAAGATTTACCTTGGGGTGAAATAGGAGTTGATGTAGTTCTTGAATGTACAGGAATCTACACAACAAAGGAAAAAGCCCAAGCACATATAGATGCAGGAGCTAAAAAGGTAGTTATTTCAGCACCAGCTGGAAGTGATTTACCAACAGTAGTTTTCGGCGTAAATGAAAATATATTAAAACCAGAAGATACAATAATTTCAGCTGCATCATGCACAACAAACTGTTTAGCACCTATGGCAGATGCACTAAATAAATATGCACCTATTCAATCAGGAATCATGTCAACAATACATGCATACACAGGAGACCAAATGTTATTAGATGGTCCACACAAAAAAGGTGATTTAAGAAGAGCAAGAGCTGCAGCATGCAACATAGTTCCTAACTCAACAGGAGCTGCAAAAGCCATCGGATTAGTTATTCCAGAATTAAATGGAAAATTAATAGGATCAGCTCAAAGAGTTCCAGTTCCAACAGGATCTACAACAATTTTAACAGCTGTTGTTAAAGGTGAAGATATCACACCAGATAGCATCAACGCAGCAATGAAAGCAGCATCAAATGATTCTTATGGTTACACAGATGAACCATTAGTTTCATCAGACATTATAGGTATTACTTATGGTTCTTTGTTTGATGCAACTCAAACATTAGTTACTAAGATTGAAGATGGATTATATCAAGTTCAAGTAGTTGCTTGGTATGATAATGAAAATTCTTATACTAGCCAAATGGTTAGAACTATCAAGTATTTTGCTGAATTAAATTAATTGGATGGGGCCAATAGGGACGGTTCTAAATGGAGACATTTTTTGAACCGTTCTGTTTTGGATTTTGCAGGAGACCGTCTGAAATTTATAAATTATGAGACATTTGGGGACGGTCTTGTTTTGTCTCATTTTTGAGACATTTTATAAGACCGTCCCCGAATGTTTCAATTTGGATAAAAAAACGAAAGAGGTGCTTGTAAACAATGAACAAGAAAACTGTTAAAGATATAGATTTAAAAGGAAAGAAAGTTATTGTTAGATGTGACTTTAACGTTCCTTTAGATGAAAACAAAAACATCACTGACAATAGAAGAATTGTTGGTGCTTTAGATACTATTAAATACTTATTAGATAATGATGCTAAAGTTATTTTAATGTCCCACTTAGGAAGACCAAAGGGAGAGGTTAAACCAGAGTTTTCATTAAAGCCAGTTGCGGACGAATTATCAAGATTACTTGATAGACCAGTTAAATTAGCAACAGACATAATAGGGGAAAGTGCTAAAACGTTAACAGCAAACATGGCTGAAGGTGATGTTGTTTTACTTGAAAATGTTAGATATGATGCTAGAGAAGAAAAAAATGATTTAGATTTTGCTAAAGAATTGGCTTCAATGGCAGATATATATGTAAATGATGCATTCGGAACAGCACACAGAGCACATAGCTCAACAGCTGGAATAGCTGAATTTTTACCAGCAGTATCTGGATTTTTAATGGAAAAAGAAATCAATTTCTTAGGAACAGCCTTAGAAAATCCAGAAAGACCATTTGTTGCAATTTTAGGAGGAGCAAAAGTTTCAGATAAAATTGCAGTGATAGATAATTTATTAGGAAAAGTTGATTCTTTAATAATTGGTGGAGCTATGGCAAACACATTTATTAAAGCTATGGGATATAATGTTGGAAAATCTTTATGCGAAGATGATAAATTAGATTTAGCAAAAGAATTAATGGATAAGGCAAAAGCTAAAGGTGTTAAATTAATATTACCAATAGATGCAAAATTAGGAAAAGAATTTGATAAAAACACAGAAAGCCAAATTGTTGATATAGCAAATGTTCCAGATGATTGGAGTATTTTTGACGTAGGACCTAAAACAATTGAATTATACAAAAACGAATTAGAAAATGCTAAAACAGTAGTATGGAATGGACCAGTTGGATTATTTGAATTTGATCAATTTGCTATTGGAACAAATTCAGTTGCAAGCATATTAGCTTCATTAAATAATGCCACAACAATTATTGGTGGAGGAGATTCAGCAGCAGCTGTTGAAAAATCAGGATTAGCTGATAAGATGACACATATATCAACTGGTGGAGGAGCTTCACTTGAGTTCTTAGAAGGTAAGAAGTTACCAGGTGTTGAGTGCTTGTTAGATAAATAAGAAAGAGGGGAAAAAATGAAATTTTTATTAGTAATTGATATGCAAGAAGACTATACTGGAGAGCTAAGGAACAAGAAAAAATTTCCATATGATATAAATAGTCTTATAGAAAATGTAAATAACAAAATTGATTCATATCCAAAGGAAAATGTGGTTTATGTAAAAAATCAGTTTTTCTGGGAAAGTAAAAAATGTGAAAAAAAATTATCAAAAGGAATGAATATAGTTTCAAATCAAATTTTCACAAAAAGAAATAGTAATTCATTCAAAAATATAGAATTTGCTAATTATCTAAAAGAAAAAAATGTAACTGAACTCGAAATTATAGGAATTGATGGAAATTATTGCGTAAAGGCAACAGCAATTGGAGCCGTAAAAAGCAACTATAAAGTTTATTTAGATGAAAATTGCATTGGAATTGCTAATCCTAAAAAGTTTGAAAAATCTAAAATGAAAATGAAAAAAATGGGAATCAATTTTTAACAAAGTGCTAGAAATAACAAAATAAACCTTAATTTTTCAACAGAAAGCGAGGAACGAAAATGAGAAGAAAAGTAATTGCAGGAAACTGGAAAATGAATATGCTTCCAAATGAAGCAATGGCATGCATAGAACAATTAGCAAGTTTAGTAAAAGACACAGAAAACGAAGTAATTCTATGTGTACCATACACAGACCTATTTTACAGCTTATTAACAGCACAAGGAACAAACATCAAAATAGGAGCACAAAACATGCACTTTGAAGAAAAAGGTGCATTTACAGGAGAAGTTTCAGGGCCAATGCTAAAATGCATAGGTGTAGAATACGTAATTATCGGTCATTCAGAAAGAAGACAATATTTCGCTGAAACAGATGAAACTGTAAATAAAAAAATAAAAGCAGCTTTGGCAAATGAATTAAAACCAATAGTATGTGTTGGTGAAACTTTAGAACAACGTGAATCAGGAAAAGCAGAAGAAGTATTTACAACACAAACACGTAAGGCTTTTGAAGGATTATCATCTGAAGATGCTAAAAAAGTAATAATTGCATACGAGCCAATCTGGGCCATAGGAACAGGAAAAACAGCAACATCAGAAGATGCAAACAACAGTGTAAAAGCAATTAGAAACGAAATAAGATCACTATATGGTGATGAAGTTGCAGATGAAATAATCATCCAATATGGAGGAAGTGTTAAGTCATCAAATGCAAAAGAATTATTCACAACATCAGACATAGATGGTGGATTAGTTGGTGGGGCAAGCTTAAAAGCTGATGAATTTGCAAAAATAGTTAATTATATGTTATAATAGAAAAATCAGAAATGAGACAATCGGGGACGGAGTTAAAATGTCTCAAAAATGAGACAAAAAAAGACCGTCCCCAAATGTCTCACAAACCAAAAAAAGGATGTAAAAGATGGAAAATAAGATGGAACAAAAAAATAATGATGAATTTTATAAAGTATATGACAAAACAGGAAGATATTTATACGACATAGATGTAAAAAAAGAAAAAGAACTTCATGATGAATATTTACATGGAGTTACTTGTTTTGTTATCAATGAAAAAAATGAAGTTCTTATGGAAGTAAGAGCAAATACAGAACTTACACCTGGAAAAATTGATTTAGTTTCTGGTCATGTAAATGGTAATGAAGTAGGCTTAGCAGCAATGCTTAGAGAACTTGAAGAGGAAGTTGGAATTAAAGGCGTTTTAGGCAGCGATATAAGAAGGGTAAACGATTTATCAAAACCATTAGGCTTTGAAAGTAAAGGGAAAATCAGAAATTTTCATATTGATTTTTATTGTATGCAAACTAAAAAACATCACTTTAAAATTCAGCCAGAAGAGGTTGCTTCTTTGAAATGGGTACCTATGGAGAAGGCTTTTGATATGATAAAATCTGGTGAAACGAAGTTTCCAAAACAAGGTAAAAATGTAAATTATGAAAAAATCTTTGAAAAGGTTAGACAAATTAGTTTAAATAGAGATAAACTAAAAGATAGTGTAATGAGATAATAATAAATTAAAGCAACAAAATATGAATGAAATCTATGAACAAAGAAGGTTATTATAATGATTGTAATTTTATCTGGAATAACAGGCGCAGGAAAATCATACTTAAAAAAACATATAATTAATAAGCTAAATTTTAAAAATATAGTAATTGTAACAACAAGAGCAAAACGAATAGGTGAAGTTGATGGAATAGATAAACATTTTGTGACAGATGAGGAATTTGAAAATTTAAAAAAATCAGGAAAAATATCTGTTGATTTTGAATTCTTAGGTCACAAATATGCATATTATACAGAAGATTTACTATCTGATGAAAACAGTGTAACAGAACTTCACTACAGCACAATTGATGACTTTAAAAAAATTGCTAAAGAGGTTGTTGCAATATACATTAAACCAAATGTTGAAACCGCCAAAAAGCAACTTAAATTAAGATGTTTGCCAAAAGCGGTAGAAAAATTTAGGCTAAAAGAAATAAAAGAACAAATAAAAGAATTTGAAAATAATAAAAATATACAAGAAAAATTCGATTATATAATATCCAATGATTATACAGATGAATCCTTGGACAATGCGGTTAAATTAATTAAAAATATTGAAGAAAGGAGATATGTTAGAACATAAGCTACAATCGAAACGCTATCTAACATGGAAAACAATAAAATGGATAAAAAAGTAACAATGCTAATGATATTAGATGGTTTTGGAAATAACTCTAACCCAAAAGGTAATGCAGTTCAACTTGCAAATACACCTAATATAGATAAACTAATGAAAACTTGCCCAACAACTGAAATCTATACAAGTGGCTTAGCTGTTGGATTACCTGAAGGACAAATGGGAAATTCAGAAGTAGGTCACACAAATATTGGTGCAGGAAGAGTTGTATATCAAGAATTAACAAGAATAACAAAATCAATTGAAGATGGTGATTTTTTCAGTATTCCAGAATTTGTAAAGGCAATTGAAAATTGTAAGCAAAATAACTCAAAATTGCACATAATGGGACTAGTATCAGATGGTGGTGTTCATAGTCATAATCGTCATTTATATGGATTACTTGAATTGGCAAAAAGAAAAGACTTTGAAAATGTGTATGTTCACTGTTTCCTTGATGGAAGAGATACTCCACCAGCATCAGCTGAGAATTATATAATGGAATTAGAAGACAAAATGAAAGAAAAAGGTGTTGGAAAAATTGCAAGTATTTCTGGAAGATTTTATGCAATGGATAGGGACAATAGATGGCAAAGAATTCAGAAAACATATGATGCAATGGTAAATGGAATTGGAGAAAAAGCAACATCAGCAATTTCTGCAATAGAAAGCTCATATCAAAAAGAAGTATTTGACGAATTTGTTGTACCAACAATAATATGTAATGGTGAAAAACCAATTGCTACAATAGGAAAAAAGGATTCAGTAATATTCTTTAATTTTAGACCAGATAGAGCAAGAGAAATTACAAGAGTATTAGTAGATCCAGATTTTAAAGAATTTGAAACAAAGAAATTAGATTTATGTTTTGTATGTATGAGACAATATGACGAAACAATTCCAAATGTAAATATTGCATTTAAACCAACAACTTTAAAAAATACGTTTGGAGAATACATTAGCAAAAATGGAAAAACACAATTACGTATTGCAGAAACAGAAAAATATGCACATGTAACATTCTTTTTCAACGGAGGAGAAGAAAAACAATATAAAGGAGAAGATAGAATTTTAGTACCATCTCCAAAGGTTGAAACATATGATATGAAACCTGAAATGAGTGCAGGAGAAGTTACAGAAAAAGTTGTTGAAGCAATAAAATCAAAAAAATACGATGCGATTATTCTAAACTATGCTAATCCAGACATGGTGGGACATACAGGAAGTCTAGACGCAGCAATAAAAGCAATTGAATTTATAGATGAATGTGTTGGAAAAGTTGTAAAAGAAATTTCAGCAGCTGAAGGAGTTCTTTTAATTACAGCAGATCACGGAAATTCAGAACAGATGATAGATTATAAAACAGGTGAACCACACACAGCTCATACAACAAACCCAGTTCCATTAATGTTATATGGAATGGAAAATGTTAAACTGAAATCAGGTAGATTAGCAGACTTGGCTCCAACAATGCTTGATATTATGGGACTTGAAAAACCAGAAGAAATGCTTGGAGATAGTTTGTTAATAAAAATGTAAAAAACTATTTATTTAATGAAAAAAATTTGTTATAATGATTTTAAATTCGGGATTGGGCTGATACACCAATATAGTCTATTCCAAATGTGTCAGACCGTCCAAAATTAAAATCAGGAGGTGGTATGTAGTGAAAAGTACACCAGAGATTAAACAAATATATACAGGTATTCAACATCAACTAAATAACCTTATCCCTGAAAAATGGGAAAGTATATATTTATATGCGTCAGTAGTAAAGCAGTTAAATAATCTTGAAAGATGGGAAATGTATTTTTATTACGTGCCAACTGGGATATTAAGAAAAAATCCAATTAATGTGTATGAAATACCATCTAAATTTAATGTAGATGAAGAAGAATATTTAGAACTTGTGAATAATTTATGTAATACAATAAAAAAATTGCATAAAGAATATAAAAATAGTTATCAAAAAGATTGGTCAAACGTTGTAATAGCAATAAAGGATGAACAATTTTTAATAGAATATAACGATAATAATTTAGCTAAGTCTAAATATACAAATCAAGATAGACACATTATATTTAAGCATAAATACTTAAATATTCCATTACAAAGTTTTTCAAAAAAAGAAAGAAAAGTTATTCAATATTTCATAGAAAATGATGAATACAAAATGGTGTATGATAGGTATTTTGAAATTATTCCAAAAGAGGCTGTACATAATTATATTGAATATGAAAAAGAGGGAAACTATGCAGAAGATTTGTATTCTGTTCCAGCTTTTTCAAGTGATGAAAAAAAATCAAATTTTTCAGGTATCTTTAAAAGTAAGCTAAAAAGAAAAGATGTTGATGTATTTGAAAAAAGTGCAGCTGAACCTAAAAATCAAATTTTAAGCAATAAATGGTAGACAATTATATTGGGGTATAGCCAAGCGGTAAGGCAGACGGCTCTGACCCGTCGATGCGTAAGTTCGAATCTTACTACCCCAACCAATATAAATATAACAATAAAAAAACGTCGATTCTATTAATCCAACGTTTTTTATTGTTTTTAGATTAAATCTTCGAAAGACATTGAAATTTGAAAAACATAAGATGAAAATTTGTAATTGAGAACGTATACTGTAAGGGAGAATATTATGAATGCTAAACAATTAAAAGAGGATTTAGAACAATATAAAGGATATCATTATAAAGGTAATTCAGAATTAAAAGTAATAGAAAAAGGAATATTTCAAAAAATGTCAAACTGGTTAAGACCTATTACAACTGACGTACCAGTATTGAAATCAATGGGAAATAACGAGGAAAACATTCTGTATAAAGAAGAAGCTTTAAAAAATATAGAAGGAATGAAGAAGGTAAGTAAAGAATATTATGTTCCGGAACTTATTATAAATTTTCTATCTGGTGCTCATACCGATTGGATGATAGAACATAAAGATGATTTAACTAATGCAAACCTAAAAAATGCAGGAAAATTTGTCCCACTAGAATTGCTTGAAAAAAGTGAGTTTGACAAATATCTATCTATATTAATACCAATTTTTAATTGTGTTGATATAGATGTTGATGTTCAAAAAGTAGAAAAAGAACTTTTAAGAAGACAATTATTGTTTATGATAGAAAAAGAAATTTTCTCAAAAGAAGACTTAAAATACAGAATCATGGATACGGTCAACTTTAATCCAGAAATATCAGGAATATTAATTGGTAGTAATAATTCCAAAATTGTAGACTATTTTAAACAAGAAAAAAATGCGCAGATGATTGCAGACAGTGTAAGTGAAAAGTGCGATTTGAATATAGCAAATAAATTTAAACAAGTATTTTGCCAAAATAGTGATGATGTTGGAATTCTAGATGTGAAAAATGTAGAAGATAGAATGAAAATATACAAATTTGCAGATAATTTAGGTCAAAAGAAAATAGGAATTAAGAAAATAGGACTTCCAAGACCAAACAAACCAGTAACAAAAGACATATATGAATTAGCAAGATTTGGTGGAATTATGTTTGCAAAAAATGTTAAAAGAAATGATTATAAATATGTTAACTGTAATAAATTTATAAAATCAGCTGTGCAGTTTATACCATATAATGAATGTTCAGAAGAACAAAAAAGACTTGTTGATAGAAGAGAAAGAAAATTACAAAAATATATTTCAAAATGCAAGAAGAATAATAAGTCAGATATTCCAGGAATCGTTTCTTTAGTAATCGTTAAAGAAAAAGAAAGATATTATAATAACAAATTATCTTTAAAAAGCAATAAAACTGGGGAAAATGTAGAAATAATTCAAATTCCTATAACTAAAAATGAATTGATGAAAATGAGAATATTGCCAGAGGAAATTGGATGGGAAAAAGAGAAAAAAGCTAAGATAAATTCAAATAATAAAGTATATTGTGCCGTATCTGATAAATTAGAAGAATTCAATGTAAGACAAAATGTTGAGTCTCATAATGGTAAAAATGACTTTAGAAATGGATTAGTGGAATTAGCAAAACGCAAAGACATAGATGAAAGCCAAGAAAAAACAGAAATTCAAAATCATGGAAAACCAGAAATACAAAATCTGAATTATAGGGAAGACACCAAAAATAATGAAAAAGATGAGGTTAGATAAGAAATCAAAAGCTAAATAAAATTCCTCCTTGACACAGAAAACATACAATGATAGAATGAAAAAAATCTGTGAGCAAGGGGGAGTTTTTAATGAGAACATTACTAAAAAATGGAACAGTTTTAGATTATGCATCAAATACAAATGAAGTAATGGACATTTTAATTAATGATTCAATAATTGAAAAAATTGAGAAAAACTTAGAAGTACAAGCAGACAAAGTAATTGATTGTACAAATTTATCTATTATGCCTGGTATGATAGATATGCATTGTCATTTAAGAGAACCAGGGTTTGAATATAAAGAAACAATTGAAACAGGATCAAGAAGCGCTGTTAAGGGTGGTTTTACTAGTATTTGTCCTATGCCAAATACCAAACCAACCCCTGATAGTGCTTTTGTTTTGCGGAAAAATCATTGAAGAAGCTAAAAGGGTTAATTTATGTAATGTTTTTCCATATTCAAGTGTAACTAAGGGTGAATTAGGAGAAGAACTTGTTGATTTTGAAGAACAAAAAAATGCAGGAGCCATTGCCTTTTCAGATGATGGAATACCTGTTGTGAATTCTAGAATTATGAGACAAGGAATAATAAATGCAGATAAATTAGGAACTTTTGTTGCATCACATTGTGAAGAAAAATCAGTAGCGAGTGGGGCAATAAATGCAGGAGAAGTGGCAGACAAACTAGGAGTAGAAGGCGTTTTACCTGAAGCAGAAGAAATAATGGCTGCAAGAGAAATTGTAATTTCGGAAACTAATAATGTTAGAGCACACATTTGTCATATTAGTACAAAAACATCTGTTAATATGATAAGAGATGCAAAAAAGCGTGGGGTTAAGATATCATGCGAAACTTGCCCACATTATTATAGTTTCACGCAGGATGAGGTTCTGGTTTCAGGAACAAACGCTAAAATGAATCCTCCTTTAAGAACTGAAGCAGATAAACAAGCTATAATTCAAGGATTACAAGATGGAACAATTGATGCCATTATTACGGACCATGCTCCACATTCTGACGAAGAGAAAGCAAGAGAATTGTCTAAAGCACCAAATGGAATTATTGGGTTTGAAACAGCATTAGCTGCTACAATTACAAATTTGGTTGAACCAGGATATATTAGCTATTTAGATATGGTTAGATTGATGTCATATTCTCCTGCTAGATTGTTGAAACTTGATGATAGAGGAGAAATAAAAGAGGGGATGATTGCAGATTTGACTGTGTTTGATCCTAATGTAGAGTATGTTTATGAGAAAGAGTCTATTGTGTCTAAGTCTAAGAATACTCCGTTTATTGGTAAGAGGTTGAAAGGACTTGTTAGGTTTACTATTGTTGGTGGAGTTGTTAAGTTTGAGGCGTAGTTGTTTGCAGGAAGCCGTTTAATATTGAACTACTCTACGGTTTAGTGTTATTTTGATAAGAAAGGAAATGTTG
>CAMUZC010000051.1 GCA_947165105.1 uncultured Lachnospiraceae bacterium
ACAATCATCTTCTAAATCTTTTGGTTCTATTTTTTTATAATTTCTTAAAATATTATTTTTTAGACCTTTAGGTGGCTCGATTGTAATTTTGACAGAATTTTGCAAAATTGAAACTGGGAAGAAAGGATTACTCATAGAAGTTAACCATAAACGGAAATCTTTATCAGGCCAATTTGTATCAAAGTTTTCAACAATTTCTTCCAATTTTGACATAAATGATTTAGCCAAGTGACAATTTTGTAAAAGTACCCATCCTCCTCTAGTTCTCATATCCTCTAAAACTTTCATTGCTTTACCTTCTTGACCTCTACCTAGTGACACAGTTTGGAATTTATTTTTATCATAGCCTTGATCTTCTGCGAATTTTCTAATATCATTAATAGGATCAGACCCTGGTGATAAAATAAATATCAAAGGCACTATATTACTACTTTGTTTATATGATTTGGCCAATTCAAACGGTGGGGGCTCAATGAATTCTTTTCCAAGATTTCTTTCAATCCATAATTGAATAGAAGCTATTAATTTATCGGGACGAATCATTTTGATGAAACATAATTTTAAAAATTCTGTCAATTTACTATCCCATTCACCTGGAAGAGTATCATTTTGTGGTGTAACAGAATCATTTATAGATTTAAATATTTCACTTTTACTCATGAATGATTTTTTTAAGCCTTTCATTTCTTGGAAATTTCCATCCATATAATATAATTGTCTATAAAATGTAGGCCATTCATTTTTATTTATCCATTTTGTTGGATTTTCTGGAATTTCCACATCTCCACTAGGTCCAGCAAGGAAGTATCTCCATTGTGCTTCTGGTATTTTGACAGTATTTCCCGTTGTACCTACGATAATTTTGTAGCAAATGACAAAACTAAATAATAATTTATCTTTTTCGAAGAGACTTCTACAGACATTTTCGTATAAATTTTTAGTGAAAATTTTGTTCAAATTTGCAATTCTTATATCTTTATTATTTGAATTAGGTGTTGTTTTAATTGAAAATTCATATAATTTACTAAACCATTGAAGACTAAATTGATACATAGGGTCTATAGATGATAAATCCAAAGTAGCAAAGAATAATATACTACTTCTTTCAGCTGCAGGTCTATATTTTTCTCTTTCTTTATCAATTTTAATTGTGGTTTCTTTACTTTCTTCAATTTTTTGGGAAATTTCCTCGGATTTTGTTTTGGATTCTTTTAATTGGTCAATCAAATCATCATTTTCTAAAAATTTGGAAATATCACCTCCTTCTAAAGCATTTAAAATTTTATCTTCTGTAGCTGTTAATTCAGCCATTGATTCAAAGTTTTCTAGCATAATTGCATTTTTTCTTTGTTCTAATTCAGGCATTTCGTTATTAATTAATAAAGTCATCATTTGTTCTTGTAAACCTTGTGGAGTGATACCAAAGTTAACAATGGTAACTTTTACAAAAGTTTCAGGACTATAATGGGGATTTGGTATAGTAGTAGATAGATGTAATTTGAATTTAAAACTCCATTGAACGTGATCATCACCTATTTTTATTTCAAAAGTATTGGCACCTTTTTGAATTAATTGTTGATTTAATACAGGCTCTAAAGTTGGATCTAAATTTTCGGAGACATTTTCTAATAATACCCATTTTTCTGCTCTTATTGCCCCTTTTATTAAATTTAAGAAATTAGGATCACTAGCTTTTATGACTACTAAACATTCTTGCCTTTTACCGAACTTTTTAATATAATTACTACCTTGATTTTGTGGATCTATCATTAAAGGCCATCTTCTAGAATTTTTAATTATGATACCATTCTCTATAGATAAATTATCATTAGGTAAACCATTCAATTTCCATTCATTTACTTCTATAGGATTTTCTAATAATGATTTCATAGTTATTCCTTCAGTGTGAATTATTTCTAATTCTTGAATTTTTTTTCTCCAGTCATTTTCCAAACTTACTCTATAACTATATATAAAAGGCCCATTATAACATATTGAAGCAGCGGCCATGAGGGAATCACCAGCTAAATTTTCTACTTGTTTTTTCAAATCAGCAACATTTTTTGTCCAACGAGTTTGTTCTCCAGATAACAAATTAATTAATTGTTCTGCTCTTTTTAATTTTTCTTTGGCTTTTTTGACTTGCATAGATAACGAATTTTGCTTATCCATAGCACTTTTATACTCAGCATCTAATTTTTCTACAGTTGCTTGGGCTGCTCTTGATTTAGCGATTGCATCTTCTTTTTCTGCGTTTGCTTTATTTTTTGCGGCTGAGGCTTCGTCTAATTTTTTTTTAATAGGATCAATTGTTTTTTCACAGTTATCAACATATTCTGCTAATAATATCAAATATTCATATAAACCAACCATAGATTTAGCTGCATTTTCTATCATTTTTTTATTGACTTTTCTACTATTAAACAACTCTACCATTTCTTGGATATTTTGACGCATTGGGGAAATTTTTAATTCATCTAATTTTTCACTACAAAATGTTTTCAAAGTTTCCAATAATTTATCAGATTTATTGAAATCAATAACACTTAAAGCCTTTCTAATATCATATACTTTAGACCCATCAGGATTTGTCTGGTCTTTAATTTCATATTCTTTCCTTTTCCAATCATTTCCTTTCATGAAATATAGCAAAGCGGTAAACAAAATTTCACCACCCTCGGTCAATTTTTTATAACCGGCTTGCTCGGATAAATCGTTTGATTTAACTTTATTTATGGAATTTTTTGCTTTTTCAACGAGGGGCATGACTTTTTCTAGTTCTACTTGGGCTATGGCTAACATTTGGGAACATTCCTCATCTAATTTTTTAGCTTCTTCTTCCTTTATTGCAGCAGCTGCTTTTTCAGTTTCTGCTTTTGACTTTTCAACTGTTAAAACTTTTACTAATTCTTCTGTTTCTTTTGTGGCTTTTTCTAATTGAGGCTGTTGCTCTTCGATTTGTTTTTTCATTAAATCGACTTCAATATTAGCACTATTTAAAACTTTTAGACCATTTTCAAATCTTTTGATATTATTATTAAATTCTTTTGTTTTTTCTTTTAATATTTTTTGATACAAAGATAATAATTCTAAATATGATGTAGGAGTTAAATATACATGTCTTCTCATTTCTTCAGAAAATAATTTGCTTTCAACTTCAACTCTTTTATGTATATATTTAAATGCATTTACTATTTTAGGTATAGTCTCATCGCTTAACCCTGTTTCTTCCTCCTTAAATTTATCCATAGCTACACTTTCTAGGGCATCCTCCGGCCATTCACTGAACCAATCCAATGTACAACAGTTGACCAAAGAAGGGAACATTCTTAATCTATTAATAAATGAATTACCTAAAGGTGACATAGCTAAAACAACATGAATATGTTTTAATACTCTTGCTAAATATACTTTCATTACATTTGATTCCATTAAATTACCATATTTATTCATAACTTCGGCTCTTACAGCATTTATTATATCATCTTTATCAACTTGTTGTGCGTATAAATTAGGCACATCACCTGTATTTAAAATACCGTTGATATATTCTAACATAAGCCCATATATTAACTGTGTATCGACAATTAAAAATGTTTGGTCTTTTTCTTGTATACCAGAACCTTTAAGACATTCTTTGACATTTCTTGCAAAATCTTTCATATCATATCCTTTAACGACATCTATTTGATAACAATCATAGCCATTTATATATGTCGCAAGTCTAGCTAGACTCTGACGACCTGATCCCCCTACTCCTAAAAGCAAGGCATTACCTTTAGGCTGTCTTAAAATTCTACAAATTCTACTTATGTGACCACATGCGTCTAAAAACATAACTAATTTTAATTTATTTTTTTTAGATTCTTCATTATATATTCTTAACCTTTGATTTATTCTTTCAATAAAACTAGGAATATCTTTCACTAAATTGTAATTTTTTTTGGCAAATTGATCTGCACCCATAAAATCACAATAAATTATAGCTTTACCGAATTCATATAATTTATTTTCATCTGTTTCAAATACTTCTTTTGAACCTTTATCTAATAAATTTTTAAGCCAATTTCTATCATCATCATTAATAAATCTATCCCCAAATACACGTGTCATTTCATGTACCCAAATTCTTGCTACATCATGTTTTTCATGTGTTTCTCCTAAAGTACTAGAACATACCCCTTGTAAAACTTTTGAAATATCTCTTAAGTTAAATATATAGTGCATCTTTGCTGGTGTTGGAAGCATTTCATTTTTAATTTCTTTATAGTCTTTCAAAGTTAAGTCTATAGTAGGATCTATTAAATTTTTTACTGTATCTGGGAATTTAGCTAAGAAGAAATTACAAATATTACTAAATATCATTTTAATAGAAGTATCATCTAATTCATTATATGTAATTAAATTAAAATGTCTTTGGAATCTTTGGCTTAAATAATTTCTACCACCACCGGGTAGACCCATGGCACCTAATAAAATAATATTTTCAACAGTGATAAATTGTTTAGTACCCAAATGATACCAACCATTAAAATCTAACCATTGTCTTAATAATTCTATAGGGGGCTGAGCTCCTGAATCCTGTCTTACTGGCATATTTAAATCATCTATAAATATAGCACCAGGTTTCTCAGGGGCATATCTACCTCTACCTCTTCTTTGTAATTTTCCTTGTATGGTTTCTTGGGCTTGTCTAGCTGAGGTTTGTGCAGAAAAGTTCATTATTATACTCATATATTTTTCCCCTAAACCTTTTCCTAATACTTCATTTATATTTATAGTTTTACCAGTACCTGTAGGTCCTGTGGTAATTACATGCTTATTACTTAAAGATAATTGTTTTATAACAAATGTATTTCTTACGCTATCAGGTGTAGGTACAATAATTTCAGTATATCCAATATTATGTGGTAAATCTAATTTACCTATAATACTAATCCATGGTACCCATTCCTTTTTTTCGGGATCAAATAAGAAATCATATACTGTTTCACTTTCTGGTACTACATATTTTTTTTCTATAGATCTTGTTTTTAATAATTCTCTAAAATAGTTATTAAATGCTTCTCTACCTTGTTCATTTGTTGTAACACCTAATCCCCATATTATAGCAAAGTAGAAAATACCTTCTAAAACTTCCTCAATTGCTTCGACTTCTTCAGACATATTTTTAAATTGTGCTTCTTGACTTCTAAATTTATCGAAAAATGTATCAATTATTCTCATAACACTTGATGCTAAGTTATTATCTACTGTAGGACAAGGTTCTTTTATTTTTCTTCTAACGAAATATATTAAATCTTCTAAATAACTATCAAATAAAGTAGTTAATTTATTTTTTATTAATTCTCTTACATCTCCTTTTGATTCAGCTTTTTCTTTCTTTTTTTTCTCTTTTTTGTCATCTTTTTTATTCTGGTTATTTTGTTGTGCATTTGCGGCATTATTTTTTTGTAAAGTATCCAGCATTAAATCTAATTCTTTTACCCAACAAGTATATAAGGGTTTTATACCTAGACTAGAGGGCTCCATATATACCATACCACATCTTGATACAGTTGCAGGGGAAGCAACTACTAAATCTTCTACTTCAAACATAATAGTAATCATATCATTTAATAAAATAATATCAGATGAAGCCAAACATAATTTTTTTGAATCGTCTAAAACTGAATTCATATCTTCAATCCACATTGCATCAACTGGACCATCAAAAATAATCCAATATTTTACTTTACCAGAAGTATCTCTTTTAAACTCATTTATAATTGTGGGTACTATACCGAATGACCATTCCCCTGTGTCTGCATTTTGTTCTGAATATAATTGTCCATGAGTAATAGCTTTAGGATTTATAATACTTGTACTTGTTTTAAAGTATGTTTTATCATCGGCCAAACGACTTATGGATTCTTTTAATACATTATAGTTACTAGTTTTTCCACCACCAGCTGGACCTACTATCATAAGACCATGACGAACCTGAAGAGTATCATATAATTGAATAATTTTATCTTTGAAAGCCTTTGATGGGATTAAATTATATTTTCTTTCACTACAAACTTTATCTACATTGTTTAATAAATCATCATAGTTAGATTCTGGTCTTTTTGTCGTTGGGAATAAATCACTTATAATATTTCTAAATAGTTCAATATCATGAGAAACAAATTTAGGCACATTAACATCTTCTAAAGCTCTTAATAATAATTGGTCTTCTGGTGTTTCATGTTCTGTTCTTTTTAATCTTCTTGCAGCATTTAATACAGATTTTACTGCTCTCATACCGAAGTCATAATGACCTTGAGTTGATAATTGTTCTGAAGATAATTTCATTGTAGAGACAACTTTTGTAGCTAATTCACTTGCCTTTACATAACCTGACGAATATAAATTAATTTCTGCTATTAATTTATAGTCGGGCACCATCATAGATATAGATCTAAATAATGCCTTTAGATTATCTGGTAATTCTGTTCTTCCTGCATAACCTGGATTCATAGTGATAAAAACGCAAAATGTTGGCAAAATTTTAATTACGGAATCTTCGAAAGTTATTTCTGTTTGACCTTTATCTTTAGCACCGAATAAAGTTAATAATTGTTGGGCAATGACAGAAAGTACTTCAATATTAATACGATTAAATTCATCGAAGCAAATCCATGCACCACAACAAGCTAAACCTTTAAAGAATTTACCTATCATTACATAATCTGTATCATCGGAGCAATTATATACAACACATAATTTTCCCAAAGTACGGGCTAAATCTTTTGTTGTCTCGGTTTTTCCGGTACCGGCTGGACCTGCTGGAGCCCCTCCTAAATTTAATCTCAATGCACCCATTAATGTTAAATTACACTTATCTGTTAAAGGGGTTATGACTAAAATTTCTGCGTTTCCCACATATTCATACCCATAAGGGAAATCTGTTTGGACTGATTTTACCACACAATTATCTTCATCGGGCTTTAAACTTTGGTCCCAATAATATCTCATATTCATTATCCAATCGAATTCATTTGTTTTTTTTACACCTTTTGTAATTAAATTTTTCATGACGTTCATATTATGTACATCTAAAGTGATTAAATTGGCTAAAGTGATACTCATTACTCTTGTTTGTTTTTCTCTGACTAAATCAACTAAGTCTAAAATACGTTCATCATATATTTTTGTAAATTGTTCTAAAGACCCATCAAGTATATTTTTTTCTACTTCTTTTGTCCACATAATTTGATTTACTGCCATAATAATTTGCCCAGGATGACCTTTTACCCATTCTTTTCTTTTTCTTTGGTAATAATCTTCTACAGATAATCCCATATAATGGTGTACTGCTTTGAACATTTGTGCCTCTAATTTTTTCATCCAAATTTCGACATTTTGGCCATGAATTGTGACATTTTCAACAAAATCTAATTTTTCTCCAAAACGGGAATGAATAGCAGTTATAAACATATCATCTTTTAATGTAATCGAATCTATTGGTTCAAAAATTTTATTTACGTTATCTTTCACTTTTTTGATATCTTTTGTCTGGGATAAAATTTCTAAAAACTGCGCATTTGATATGAAATAAAAACGTGGAAATACTCCTCTTTTTTTCTCCATATAATCATTAAGTCCTTTTTCTACATTTTCTAAATTCATATTTGCTTCCTTTAATTTTTCATACAATCCTTCCATAGAACAGCATTGTTTTACATTATTATTTGTTTTTAAACCATTCATTAAATCTTGCCACATACGATCAGTCATTTTAAATTTTTTATGTTCATAAGGTATATCCTTAGCTATATCCCCACTGTCAAAAACAGGTTGTAGATATATCCAACTCTTTTGGCATTTATTCCATTCTTCTAATACTGATGATATTAATAATAAATCTTTGTTCCATTTGGCAATTTGTTCGGCAAAAGGTCCTTTAAATGGAGATAAATCTAATTGTTGAACATCCATAATATCAGTATCTAATTCTTTATTTATTTCATTCCAATTTGCTATTGTTGGTAAATGTGTTAATTTATGTTCGGATAAAACGAAAAAAATTTCTTTCCATTTTAATTCAATACCATGCAATTGTTCCTCTATTTTAGCCTCTCTATATGCTTTTTCTCCAACATCAGAGCATATTTCCAAATATTTAATCATTCCTTGGTCTAAAATATTCTGAAAAGTGAACCCTTCTCTAGGTGTGCAATCAATACCAGTTTTTTTAGTAATTTCTTCCCAATGTCTATCTTTTAATCCTCTGGTTAACGCAACTGCTAATTCACCTTTGGGTTTAAAGTCATCTACTAAAGTTTTATATTTAAAACAAATTTGGAAAATTTTATCGTCTACTCCTTCTGATTTAAACCTTGATAAAGCCATATTGAAATTTTTGATTAATTCTTGTATAGTGTTATCTATTTCGTTTCCATCTAATTTATTAAAATTACCTTCTAACCATTTTTTTGAATTGGTGTTCCACCTATCTAGGCCTATCCACATATGATAATAGGGTTGTAACATATATTCCAATTCTTGTATTTTTGACCAATCTGTTCTAGGTTTATTGAATAACATTTCTCTTTCATTATACATTATACCATCAGCTTTGAATTCTTCAAGTCTATCTTTTATATAATTAGCCATTGTTTTTGCTGATTCGGCTTTTGTTTCCTCGTTATATTTAGCCAATTCTTTAATATTTGTTTCTAATTCGTTA
Source organism: uncultured Lachnospiraceae bacterium (assembly GCA_947165105.1). The sequence goes on from CAMUZC010000051.1 coordinate 8,714, forward strand.
ATATTTTCAATTAATTCATTAACTTTTTCGATTTGTTCTTCAGCTAATTGCTCTTTCTTTTTATCTAATTGTATCAATTTTTCATCTTTTATATTATTTATATCAGTAGGCCCCCTCATTAAATTCATTCTTTGCTCAAATTGAATATAATCTAATTTTACATTAAATTCATCCAATATTTTATATATTTTATCAACATCAGCAGTTTTTTCCTTTAATTTATTTAATTCTAAAGGAATAGTTGCAATATAAGCTTGAACTTCTTTTAAATCATTAATTGTAATAACTTCTCTATTAATTTCGTGGGCCATTTGAGCATATCCTGTTTGAATTGTACCATTTAAGTCTTTTGCTTTTTCTCTTAAATATTCAATTTCCATATCGGCTAATTTATTAAATTTTGAAGCTAGTTCATTTCTATATTCTCTACAATTAATCATAAAAAAACTAACATGAATTAGTTTAGGTATTTCATTCAAAATTACTTTTTCTTTACTTTTATTTTCTTTTATATCTTCCTTAATTTTTTCAGGAGTCCATATTCTATCATCTATATCTTTAGTTTCATCATCTTTTATTTCTTTCATTCTTGCATAGGGGTCTAATTCGATATATTCTTTAAATTTACTAAAAGTGTCTAAATATGGTTGTAAGGGTTCACAAGCTTTTTTAAGGGATTCAACTAAATTTTCATATTTTTCCCATATCCATATACTATCTTCATTTAATTCAAATCCTTCTTTTATTTCTTCTTTGGTTTTTGGTATAGGTTTACCCCCCTTTGGTCTAGTGATGGTTTTTAATGGTATCCCATTTTTACCTGCTTTGATTAAATTAGGTAGTAATAATGGCTCTACTTGGGATATTTTTTGCATACGTTCAAGTCCATCATCAAATATTTGCATTACATCTTTTATCAAATCGGCTTCTTTTGTTGTGTATTCTAAAGTTTTTTCATCTTTTTTAGTTATATTTATTTGGAATAAAGCTTGTTCTCGATTTATATCATATATGAAATCTTCATCATCTGGACTTGATGTATCTACTTGAACTTTAGGCTGTTCAGCCTCGATTTCTTCTACATTTATTAAATCATTTGTTGTATTTATTTCTTCAATTATTTCCTCGGGTTCATATGTATTTATAACTTGATTGACATCTTTTACCTCGGTTTTCATAGGGATATATTTTTGGAAAAATTTTACATAATTTTCCATTGATTTTGTGACTAAATTATGTAAAACGTCTTGCATTAAACATTTTACTACTGTCATATATTTTTTAAGTTTTAAATATTCATAAATTTCTTTTGAAGCAACATTTAAATTAAAACTACCTTTACCTACACCTGTTAATGATTTTTCGAGTGTATCTTTTATTATTTTAACCCATTCATCTAATTTTTTTCCTACTATGTTTATATTAGCTTTTTGTTTTGATTTAAATTCTTGAAGTCTTAAAGGTTTTTTTATATCAAAATTAAATATAGTATTTGAGTTTCTTATTTTGTTGCATTCTTCTTTTATCTTTTGAAGGCAATCTACAATTTCTTTTTTACAGAATAATGTTTTAAAAGTGAAATTTTTATATGCAGTTATATAATTATATGGTGGTATTGGTTCTAATCCCTTTTCTCTTACTTCTACTTTATGTATATCTGGATTATTTATTATTTCTGGAGGTAATTTTAGATTATCTATAATTAATAAATTGCTTGAATCTGAATAATAAAATTTATCAAAAATAATTTTATTTGTTGTTCTGAGATAATTACAATTTAAATCTCTTAATAAATCATCTATATTTTTTTGTTCAACTTTTAAAAATCTTAATTTTTTTATATTATTTTGTAATCTTTTTCTAACATCTTCATTCATATCTTGTATTTGATCAATTAGCATACGATCAATATAAGAATTATATCTAATAATACTTTCAGCACTTTCTCTTTCTTCGCAAGCTAATTTAACTTTTTTGCAAAATAAGAAAGGATTTTCTGCATCAAATAAAAGATATATTTTGCTTAAAGAACAAGGCTCTTTTTCTTCTTTTTCTTCATCCCAAACACCTTCATATTTTTCAGTTTTTGGATTATAATAATCAATTAAAACTCTTTTCCATGTACCTTTTCCATCTTTGTCCCTATGGAGTCCAACACCTTGTATATACAATTGATGCCCCTCGTTTTCTTTATCTTTAGCTTTTTCCATCCATTCTTCAGCGGTGAATATATCTAAATCTTTATCTTCAAAGAATTCTAAGGGAAGCCAACTATCCAAAGGGTTTATTTGAGAAAAGTCAATATCAGCTTGTTTTAATAATGTTTCTATATTAATTGTTTGATATACTTTTTTCATACGATCTATCATAACTTTTCGGGGTGGTCTCCCTTCAATTAATTCATGAGGCTCGTTTGCTTTTGGGTTTATATATGCAATCCCCTTTCTCTGAGAAGAATATTTTCCAGTCATAGCTGCATAGATTTCATTTTTTGTAGGATCTAATTGACGATAATCTAATTTTTCGTAGTTTTCACTTCTGATGTAATTGTTGTCAGTTACTGGTATTAATTGGGTAGAAATTACATTCTTATTTTTTTTCAGTTTTTCTTTTTCTTTTTTTTCTTTTTCTTTTTTGACTTTTATTTCTGCTTCTTCTTGTTCTTTAGTAATATTTCTTTGGAAATAGTATTTTTTTTGGTTTAAAGATTCTTTTTGTGAAATTTTTTGATTTTTTATGAAAATTGACTCGTCTGGACCATGGAGTATGTTTTCTTTTTTTTCTTCTGTGTCTGGTACTTTCTCTTCTTCTTTTAATTCTGATGGAAGATTCTGATATCCTGAAACTCCTCTTTTGAATTTATCTGAGGCTTGAGAATGACTATTTTTTACATTTACAGAGGGTTGTTCATTTCTCTTTGATTCTTCTTGAAGACCTCCTCCACCTGGAGGAAGATTTGAATTTTTTACGTCTTTGTTTGACGCACTTTCGTTCATTTTATGTAACTTAAATTAATTATTCTTATTTATATACTTTAAATTTAATTAATTTAGATATATTTTTAAATAATAAATATTGGCAAATTTAAATTATTTAATTTTTTTCATTTAAATGAATA
>CAMUZC010000052.1 GCA_947165105.1 uncultured Lachnospiraceae bacterium
AAATTTATTTTATGAATCTGATTTTATTTTTCTTTTTTGATAATATTTTTATATTTTCACTTTATCCAATTTATATTTAGTTTCTATTTTTATTAATCTTATAATCTCATATTTTCTATTTTAATAATTTTATAATATTTATACTACCAAACCTTAAAAATGCCCTATCTCCCCTACTTCGCTGTTTTCTGTGTTTAAAAATTAAAGATTAAATAGAAACTAATTAATCTTTAAAAAGAGTACTTACTTCGCAGTAAATACTCTTTTTGGAGTCGTTAAGATGGTGTATCGTCATTGTCATCGGAAGTTTCGCTATCAAAGAGAAGACCGTACTGAGTTAATTTCTGCTCTAGTATGCCCTGTTTTTTCCATTCAGACAGTACCTTATCAAGTTCATCCAACAGTCGCTTTTCCGCCTCATCGCTCATAACATTATCCTCCCTTCAAAATTATTTGCCAGGAAATATATATACACAGGCATTGCCTGATAATTTTTATATTAATGTTATAACATAAATTTAACCATTTTGCAATATTACTATAATCTTATATTATCACACCACACAAAATCAGTCAATCTACTCATTCATATAATTCATCACCAAATCAATAATCACATTCTTCTCCTTAGGATTAGATTCAGCAATCAACAAAGTCAAAGCTGCCAAAGTCTTATTATCTATTATCTCAATACCATCTTTATATAGCATACCATAAAAGTTTAAGAAATATATAAACATTGTAGCTGCGATTCTCTTATTACCATCTGTAAATGGATGATCCTTTATTAGCAAATATAAAAGATTAGCTCCTTTTTCTTGAATAGTAGGGTATACATCTTGTCCTGCAAATGATTGATATATATTACCCAATATTCCTTTAAATAAGTCACCACGTTCCTTGCCAAATATTTCACTTGTTTTACTATATTTTAAATTATCTATAACATTTCTACAATTAGTATATGTAATTATTTTAGAGTCGGAAAATCCTTTTTTATTTTTTATCTTATCGTGGTCATATTCTTCTAATAAGTCTAAAGCTTTGTAATAGTTTCCTATTACTTTTATTACTTCACGAGCTTCGCCGTTTTCTAATTCTGCATCTAATCTATTTGCTATGTCTATTAATTGTACGGTTTTCTCTAGATATTCAAGACGTTTTTGATTTATTGCATAACCTTTTAACATATAATTTTTTAATACATTATTTGCCCATTTTCTAAATAGAATTCCATTTTTTGATTTAACTCTATAACCAACACTTAGTATCATATCTAGATTATAATATTCTATATTTCTAGTAACAGTTCTTTCTCCTTCTTTTTGAACTGTCGCAAATTTTGCGACAGTTGGAATATCTTTTAATTCTTCTTCTAAAGCATTATTAATATGTTTACCAATTGTTTTTATATCTCTATCAAATAGTTTTGCCATTTGTTCACGATTTAGCCACACAGTTTCATCCTTCATATTAACTTCCAATTTTACATTTTGATTTTCAAAAATAATAATTTCATTTTTCTTTTCATTCATATTAAATCCACTCCTTCATACATTATTGTTATATTAAATAGATTTTGATATGCTATATTCATTTTTATATTTTTCAATACTTGTAATTCCTTTCATAAAACAGGTATTTGTCTTTTTTATCCTAATATATATTTCATTTATTGGCATAATTAATTCTAATCTTGAATCTATAGTAATATTTTACCATAATTTGATATTTATTGATATAATAATTTAAACTTTTTATATATGTTAAAGAAGCGGAATAGATTTTATTGTTAGTTATATTAATTATAATTAATATAAAAAGGTGACTATTATGAAAGTTTTGTGCAAATAGGAGTAGGATAAAAATATAAAGCTTATATTTAAGCTCCTATCTCGTAATTACTGGTATATCTAGCTTTTGGCTATATTATACTTATATTTATAACATCAAACTATATGTCTAATTTTTAAAAACGTCTTAAAAGCGATTTTAAAGAGCCTGAATATTATTTTAAATCATAAACTAATATGTTGTAGTTTTAATTATAAAATTTAATACTAAATATAGAATTATTAAATATAATTATAAAAATTTTTCAAAAAATCTATTTAATACAAATGTTCGTATATTATTTTTATAATTAATTTATCGTATTTCCAATTTTTAAATCCTTGAAACCGCCCTATCTCCCTTACTCTACCGTTCTTAGATATTAAAATAAAAAATAGATAGTAATCGAGAACTATATATTTTTAATATTTAATTTACAAGCTATTTTTCATAAACATATTCATAAGTCCATATATCATCAGGATCACCATTAAATATGTCTAATTTACCGTCTTTTAAAGTTCCTGTATAAATAATAGGATCTCCTATAAATGTCTCTGTCATTTTAAATTTGTCACCATCTAAGGACCATGTAACATCAAAACTATAATCATCACGATTGTGTACTCCTGTACCATCTGCTTTTAATTCTAATGAAAACTCTTCTTCAACTTTTTCTGTATCTCCAACAAGTTTAACATACTTTCCTGTATATGTTCCCGCTGCTGCACTTAAGTCTTGTTTTTTCTCTTCTTTCTTTTCTTCGGTTTTACCGCACCCTGTAAAAATAAATAATCCTGATATTAGTAATATCATTACTAATGATACACTTAAAACTTTTTTCATAAATAAATCCTCCTCTTATGTTTTATTCATGATTATTATATAAAAGATATTATAAAATATCAACTATTATAAAAAAGAGCTATATAAATTTTATATAGCTCTATATTTTAAGTAGAATGAAAATAAACTCATTATTTTACAATCAAAGATTCTCCAGTCATTTCTTCAGGCTTATCTATACCTAAAAGTTCAAGCATAGTAGGTGCTAAGTCGCATAGTTTTCCTTCACCTTCAGGTTTTAATTTTAAGTTTAATCCATTATCAGATACAACAGAAAATGGAACTAAATTTGTTGTATGTGCTGTGTGAGGTTTACCTGTTTCATAATTTACCATTACTTCACAATTTCCATGATCAGCTGTCATTAATAAGTTACCATGAACATCTTTAATAGCTTTTAATATTTTACCTACACATGTATCAACCGCTTCTAATGCTTTTATAACCGCTTCCAATGATCCAGTATGTCCTACCATGTCTGGATTAGCAAAATTCAAAATAATAGTGTTATATTTTCCAGAATAAATTGCATCAACTACTTTACCACATACTTGATAAGCACTCATCTCAGGTTGCATATCATATGTTTCAACTTTAGGAGATGGAACTAAGATTCTGTCTTCTCCTTCATATTGTTTTTCTTCTCCTCCATTAAAGAAGAAAGTAACGTGAGCATATTTTTCTGTTTCAGCTATTCTTAATTGTTTTCCACCATTTTTGCTTATTACTTCACCATATGTATTAATGATAGGTTCTTTCTTAAATGCTATTTCTACATTAGGCATTGTTTCATCATAATTAGTAAAACATACATAGTATAAATCCATTTTTTCAGTAACAAATTCATTAAAATCTTTATCTACTATTGTTCTTGTAATTTCTCTTGCTCTATCAGGTCTAAAGTTAAAGAATATTACAGAATCATTATTTTCTATTTTAGCAATAGGGTTTCCGTTTTCTTCAATAACAACAGGTACTACAAATTCATCTGTAACCGCTTCGTCATAAGATTTTTGAATAGCGTCTAAAGCTGATGTATTCTTGTTACCTGTACCTCTTACCATTGCGTTATATGCAAGTTCAATTCTATTCCAACGTTTATCTCTATCCATTGCATAAAATCTTCCTGATAAAGAAGCTATTTTACCTACACCTAATTCTTTCATTTTGTTCTCTAGAGCTTCTACATATCCTTTAGCAGATTGAGGAGCGGTATCTCTACCATCTAAGAAACAATGAACATATACATCATTAAAATTCATTCTTTTAGCTAATTCTAATAATCCATATAAATGTTCTTGGTGTGAGTGTACTCCACCATCAGATAATAATCCTAAAATGTGAAGTTTAGTGTTATTCTTTTTACAATTTTCAATAGCATTAACTAATACTTCATTATTAAAGAAATCTCCATCTTGAATAGATTTTGTAATTCTTGTTAGTTCTTGATATATTATTCTTCCTGCACCAATGTTAGTATGTCCAACTTCAGAATTTCCCATTTGTCCTTCTGGAAGTCCAACTGCTAACTCACTTGCAGCTATTTTTGTTGTTGGGTATTCTGCCCATATTTTTCTGATATTAGGAATGTTTGCTAGCTTAACTCCGTTACCATCAAATCTTGGATTATCTCCAAAACCGTCTAATATCATAAGCATTGTTAAATTGTTATTCATATACATTACTCCTTTTCTTTTAAGCAATATTATGCCTTGTATTTTTTACCACTAATCATTATATGACGTTTTTTTTAATTTGTCTATAAAAATGTGAAAACAATTTCAATTTATTTATACTTGCTCTGTTATTGACTTTTTTTAAATCAATGATAAAATGATTTTAAATACTATCTTACAAAAGAAAGGATCGATATATATGATGATTAATACAGAAGGTAATCCAACTTTTTTAAATTCTTTTTTGGATTATACTGCCACTATTTTAAATAAATCTCCTAATACAATCAAGGAATATAACTACGACCTTAATAACTTCTTAAAATTCATTCTCGTCCATTTTAAAATGGCAAAAGCTGATGATATTAAAGAAGTAGATATACATGATATGAGTATAGATACAGTAGCTAAGATTAAACTTGAAGATATACATTCTTATTTATTCTATCTAAAAAATAATTTCCAAAGTAAAGCCGCTACTCGTGCTAGAAAAACAGCTAGTATTCGTGTATTCTTTAATTATCTATCTAATAAAGCAGGTTTAATAGAAAAAAATCCTGCTCAAAATTTAGAAACTCCTAAACAAGATAAACGTGTTCCTAAATACTTGTCATTAGATGATAGTAAAAAGCTGTTAGAAGCGGCTACTAATATAGATGATAGAAATAAAGAAAGAGATTTTGCAATTATCACTTTATTCTTAAATTGCGGTATGCGTCTTTCTGAATTAGTTGGTATTAATATGAAAGACATTAATTTTAATGATTGCAAGATGACAGTTATTGGTAAAGGTAATAAAGAACGCACTATTTACTTAAATAAAGCTTGCATAAATGCTATTAATAGTTATTTAGCTGTTAGACCTCACGATAGTGTTAAAAGCGATTCTCGTGATGCGTTATTTTTAAGCGAACGTAAAGAGCGTATTAGTAATAGAACTGTTCAGTATATTGTTAAACAAGAATTACGTCGTGCAGGATTAGACACTAATAAATACTCTGTTCATAAATTAAGACATACCGCTGCTACTTTAATGTATCAATATGGTAATGTTGATATTAGAGCTTTACAAGAATTACTTGGGCATGAAAGTATTTCTACTACTGAAATCTATACACATGTTGCTAATGAACAAGTACGTAATGCTGTTGAAAGTAATCCTTTGTCTGATTTTTAAGCAAATGATATGCTATTATTTTGCAGTTTCAATTATTAAGATAAATCTTATATATATCCAAATAAAAAACGCCTTAAAATTGATTTTCGACAATCTATTTTTAAAGCGTTTTTTATTATATTTTATTCTCCATTCTTTTAGTATTGAATTATAACATTTTAATTATTTTATTGGAATTTTTAGTTCTTGACCAACACTCAAATTGCTCATGTTTAGGTTATTTGTGTTTTTTAGATCATAAACAATATCTCTTATATCTTTGTCCTCATAATAAGCATTATTTTTTTGTTCCAATTCAGCTATTTTCCATAATGTATCTCCTTGAGCTACATATATAGTTTTATAATTTATATTATTACATGAATATGCTATATTTACAATACACGACACTATCATTATTACCATTAACAACAACAATGTGCTACTTATAACAAACTTTTTTACATTAACTATTTTCTTCATATTAACATCCTCCTTTTATTACGAACATCTTTTTGCATAGTTTAATTATACAAGAACTTTTGTTCGTTATCAATATGAAGTTGAAAATTTTTCACAAAATCTTTCTAATCTGCCGTAACATAGATTATAGAATTAAGTTCATAAAATAATAGGTTGAATTTGTTCTAATTCTAAAGCTTTTTCTAGTGTTTCAATTATCATTTTAGAATCAAATACTAGTGAGTTAGGTTTTGTAATTGGATTATCTTGTCTGAATGGAACAAAATAATAATGCTTTCTATTTAATATTTTTCCTATGTTCTCAGCACTACCTGATAGAGCATCGTTTGTTGAAATAGCAATAACTAACGGACGTTGATTACGCAAATGAGATTTAGCTGCCATTGCAACAGGAGTATCTGTAATTCCATTTGCAAGTTTGGCAATAGTATTGCCAGAACAAGGCGCTATAAGCATAATGTCTGTCATTTTTTTAGGCCCAATAGGTTCCGCTTCTTGTATAGTATGAATTATGTCTTTATTAGTTATTTGTTTGATTTTATTTATATGATCAGAAGCGGTTCCAAATTTTGTGTCTAAATTATAACTATTATAAGACATAATCGGAATAACTTCTGCTCCTAGTTTAACTAAGTTTTCCATTTGCTCAATGGTTTTTTCAAATGTACAAAACGAACCAGTAAGAGCAAATCCAATTTTTATATTTTTTAAGCTCAATATCTTCCCTCCTTTACAACATATGTTATATTATCATTTTATGAAATTATGTAAATAAAAGTTCTATATTTTAGCTTATCTAATATTTATAATAAAAAGAAAATGGCACTCCGTATAACGAAGTGCCTAAAAGGTTCATTTTGTCATATCACCTTGCGGTACATCTAAAGTAATTCCATCTACCGTCACCATTAAAATATAAGTATCCATGCTGGTACTCATCTGGATGTTCAAAATAATATGTTACGGCCTGTTTTACTGATTCTGTAACCTGATAAGAATAAGTATTTAAATTTACGTATGACCATGCTCCAGAAAATTGTGCAGGTTGTGTTAAAACTCCATATATTGTATTTGGAAAAAGCGGAGAGTTAACACGATTCATAATAGTTTCTATAACCTTAGCTTTTTCTTGGACTGTAACATAGTCAGAACCATATTCATGTCCAAGAGCATTGCACAACAGGATATAATCACTGTCTGAAATAGCAGGTTCTTCGATATAATCTTCTATATCGTAAGCACCATACTCTGGTACATAAACACCATATTCATCACAATAGATATATGATTCTTCTGTACTAGGTTCAGTTACTTCTTCAACGTAAATTTCTTCTTCTTCAACTTCTACTGGAACCTCTTCAATTTCTATATCACTTTCTACTTCCTCTAATACAACTTCCTCAGTTTCTTCAGTTGTTGTTTGAGTGGTAGTAGTTGATGATGTAGTAATTGTGGTTGTTGTCGTAGTAGTTGTTGTGGTGGTGGTCGTAGTGGTGGTTGATGTTGATGTCGTTACTGTAGTTGTCGTTGTTGTCATCATAGGCAAAACTGGCTCTATTGGTCCAGCTGCAAATGCAGTTAATGAATTTAACAGAGAAAATGGCTTCTTTTTATGTACGCCTGTTTCTGTTACTATTGCTTCTGATGACTTAGTGTCTGGTATCGTTGGAACATAAAGCGTTATCTGCATCATTATCGTAATAATAGCAGATACAATAATAGCTATTGCTCTTTTCCGATAGATACTTCGGACACTGGGTGAATTTTTTGACATTTTTAAAGTCACACCTTTCCATTTGCGCTATAAATCGCACACGCGCAAATATAAAATAAATTTAGACGTGTTTTTAAACACATCTGAATTATTATACCACATTATTGTAAACTTGTCCAACTTTCTGAATAAATTATTCTAAATAGTAAAGAAAAATCCCCTGGCTTATCAAACCAGGGGAAGTGAATTGCAGAATTATGTCATATCAATAAAGTCTTGTATGATATTACCACGTAGTAGCAATATCAATTTGGTATGGATTACTGTATGCAAACGTTCCAGTATCACATACAATAGCTGTACCTAAGGAAGTCTCTACTAAACTTCCTCTTGGATGGACGTTTAAGTTGGCCGCACACATTATATAATCGCCAAACATCTTGCATCCATCATCGCGAACCCAGTAGCTATAATAATATCCACATGAGTTCATTAAAGAAATAACTCCGGTCATATCGAGATTGTAAAAAGTCTCTTTACCAGAAGGTCCCTGAACAGTTCCTACCCATGAAGAAAGAACCGGACCATTATATGAATATGTAATAGGTGCCTCAGTTACAGGCTCTACATATTCTTCCATATAAACTGGTTCCTCAACATAGGGAATTTCTTCAACTATAGCTTCTGTTTCAGCTTCTGTGGCAATTTCTTGAGTTGCCGCTTCCGTTGTAACAGGAACTTCTGTTGCAGGTTCTGTTGTTTCAGGTATGTTAATTTCTAAGTTTTCAATTATCTTTGCACACTTGTGGGATGAATCTTTTATTGTTTCTGAAACACTAGTGCTACTTATAACTAATACAGTTTTTAACTTCTCAGGATTAAGCTGATTAGACTCGGTCTCAGTTTCAACAGATTCATTTGTCATTAAAGACATGGTTACTTGTTCTACTTCTTCTTGCATCGCATAAAAAAGCGGTACAATAGAGTCATTTTGTTCTACACTGTTCTGCAATTTTTCTGTCTGAGCAAATACGGGATTTGCTTTTTTTCTTTCTGTGTTTTTTGCGGGTGCTCCGAGATTTAATGCGATGCTCCAAATAATAATGATTGCAAAGTTTAAAACAAAAATTGCACACATTATTTTGTCATTCCGACACATTCGCGTCACATCATTTCCAGTCGTTTCCTGCATTATATACACACAACCTTTCCTCATGCCAATATTCTAAGGCATGAATTAAAATAAATTTATGTGCCTTTTTTAGCACATGCTGAATATTATAACATATTTTTGTATCTATGTCTACCCTTTTACATAATATTTTCAAATTTTAGGTATTTATACAAAAATAATATGCCTCTAATATAGTAATTAAAGGCATATTAATAAGTTTATTTAACTAATTTCATAGTTTCTCTTGCAATAACTAATTCTTCGTTAGTAGGAACAACCCATACTTTAATTTTTGAATCAGGAGCGGAAATTTCGATTTCTTCACCTCTTATATGATTCTTTTCTTCATCTAATTTAACACCTAGGAATTCTAGATTTTTGCATATACCGCTTCTTCTGTTAAATTGGTTTTCACCAACACCTGCTGTAAATACTATGTTGTCTACACCACCCATAGAAACCATATATTTAGCTATAAATTGAGCGATATTTAAATCATAAGCTTTTAATGCTAATGCTGATCTTTCATCACCATCGTTAGCAGCAGCTTCGATATCTCTAACATCAGGAGCTTGACCTGAAATTCCTGCTAATCCTGATTCTTTATTTAGAATTCTATCCATTTCTTCTGGTTTGATTCCTTCTTTTTTCATTAAGAATGTTACTATTGATGGATCTAAATCTCCACTTCTAGCACACATCATAATTCCACCAAGTGGTGTTAATCCCATACTTGTATCAACTGATTTTCCGCCTTGAACAGCACATAAACTTGCACCTTGTCCCAAATGGCAAACGATTGTTTTTACATCTTCAACTGATTTATTTTCAAGCTCTGCAACTCTTTGAGATACATAATAATGAGATGTACCGTGGAAACCATATTTACGAATTTTATATTCTCTATAATAGTGATATGGTATAGGATATAAATATCTTTCTTCTGGAATTGTTTTATGGAATCCGTTATCAAATACAGCAACGCATGGAGTATTTGGCATTAAAGATTTGCATGCTTCCATTCCCATTGCAGCAGCCATATTGTGAACTGGGGCTAAATCTGCAATTTCTTTAATTCCAGCGATAACGCTATCATCTATAATAATAGGATCTGCATATCTTTCAGCTCCTTGAACAACTCTGTGTCCTACGGCATTAATTTCATCTAAACTGTTTACTACTTTATAATCAGCTTCTGTTAATTGCTTAATGATGAACTCTAAAGCTTCTTTATGAGTAGGAGCATAGTTTTCAATAACATATTTTTCTCCATTTACTTTGTGTGTAATAAAAGCTTTAGGATCTCCAATTCTTTCATAATTTCCTTTTGCAATTACTTCTTCATTTTCCATATCTATTAATTGATATTTTAATGAAGAACTACCACTGTTTAATACTAATATCTTCATATTTTAAACTTCCTTTCATAATTGGTTATTTCGTTTCATTTTATATCATAGATTTATATATTTTGCAACTTTTTACATTTTGCTTTTAACATCTCTTGCTATAAGCAACTCTTCATTAGTAGGTACAACAAACATCTCCACAGATGAATCAGAAGCGGAAATTTTCCCTTCACAATTAACAAAGGTATCATTTGCTTTCTCATCTAATTTAATGCCTAAAAACGCCAAATAATCGCAAATTTTCTTTCTTTCTTTTGCATCTTTCTCACCGATACCAGCAGTAAATGTTATAATGTCAACTCCTTGCATAGAAACCATATACTTAGCGATAAATTGAGCAACACTATATGCAAAAGCATCTGTAGCCATAAGGGCATTTTTATTACCTTGAGCTGCTTCAGCTTCAATATCTCTAAAGTCAACTGATACTTCTGAAATTCCATATACACCAGATTTTTTATTTAAAATTTCATCCATTTCATCAGGTGTATGATTTCTTAATTTAGCTATATAAGTAACAACAGATGGATCAATATCACCGCTTCTAGTTCCCATAGGAATTCCGCCTAGAGGTGTGAATCCCATGCTTGTGTCAACTGATTTTCCATTCTTAATAGCACAAATACTTGCACCTTGACCTAAGTGGCAGTTTATAATTTTTAAATCTTCAATTGGCTTACCAACTAATTCAGCAGCTCTATTAGCAACAAATTGATGTGATATACCATGAAAACCGTATCTACGTATTTTATATTGTTCATAATATTTATATGGAATAGGATACATATAACTTTCTGGTGGAATTGTTTTGTGAAATCCTGTATCAAAACAAGCTACATTAAGCTTACCAGGCATAACACTTAAACAAGCTTCCATACCTGAAATAGCAGCTGGATTATGTAGTGGCGCTAGGTCTATAATAGATTTTAAGCCAGCTAAAACTTCTGGAGTAATAACTACTGGATCTGTATATTTTTCTCCGCCATGAACCACTCTATGTCCAATAGCATCTATTTCATCTATTGATTTAATAACACCATATTCTTCACTTAATAATCTTCCTAATACAAATTTAATTGCTTTTTCATGATTTGAAACAGGACGTTCAAATTTATGTTTTGCTTCTCCTACTTTATGTGTTAAAAAAGAATTATTTTGTCCAATACGTTCAAAGTTTCCTTTTGCTAAAACTTCTTCTGTTTCCATTTCTATTAATTGATATTTAAGTGATGAACTACCACTATTTAGTACTAATATTTTCATTGCATTCAATCCTTTC
>CAMUZC010000053.1 GCA_947165105.1 uncultured Lachnospiraceae bacterium
CATGTTAATTTAATTCCAATTAATAAAATTGAAAATGGTGCTTATTCAAAAAGCACAAATGAAAATATAATTAAATTTAGAGATTATCTAAATGATAATGGAATTGTTGCAACTATAAGAAGAGAATTAGGCTCAGATATAGATGCTGCTTGCGGACAATTGAGAAGAAAGAATTTAAAATAGTTTTAATAATGGTGACAGGACTGTGGTATCAGCCTTGTTACCATTTTTAAAATTTTTTCAAAAAAAACTCACTTTCCATTGTAAAAAAAACAAATATAATATAAAATATATTTGGAAAATTTTAAACAATAACATTATGAATATATTTGATAGACGAAAGAACATTTAAAGGAGGATATATGAGAGCATTTGGAAAATCGGATATTGGAAAAGTACGTGACATGAATCAAGACAGTTTTTATATCTCATCACCACAAGATGAAGTACAGTTATTCATTGTTGCAGATGGAATGGGCGGATATAAAGGTGGAGAAGTAGCTAGTAAATTAGCTGTTGAAACATCAAAGAATTATATTATAAACAATTTTAATTCAATTGAACACGATAGAGAAAATATTTTAAATCTAATTAAAAGCGCAATTGAGTATGCGAATTTGGTAGTATATGAAAAATCAAAAGAAGTGCCAGAATTAGAGAATATGGGTACTACAATTGACATATGTTTGATACTTCAAAATAAAGTATATATAGGACATGTGGGAGATAGCAGAGTTTACAGAAAAAGAAAAGAATTTTTCAGAAAACTTACAACAGATCATAGTTATGTTCAAAAATTAGTTTCAGATGGAACTATTACAAAAGAAGAAGCATATAATCATCCAAAGAAAAATATGCTAATAAAAGCATTAGGATGTTCATCTTTTGTGGAACCAGATGTAATGGTTAAAGGATTTTTAAAAGATGATATTTTATTAATGTGTTCAGATGGTTTAACTAATATGCTAAGAGATGAAGAGATAGTACAAATTATTAATCAAAATCCAATGGAAGCTTGTAATAAACTAGTAGATGAAGCAAATAACAAAGGTGGATTAGATAATATTACAGCTGTAATTATTTTATAAGGAGAGAATTACATATGAATATTGAAGGTAGAATAATAGGTAATAGATACGAAATTATTGAAAAAGTTGGTAGTGGCGGAATGGCAACCGTATATAAAGCAAGAGATACTATTCTAAACAGATATGTTGCTGTTAAAGTATTAAGAGATGAATTTACTACTGATGAAGAGTTTATAAAGAGATTTAATACAGAGGCACAATCAGCTGCAAGATTGACACATCCAAATATTGTTTCTGTATTCGATGTAGGTCAAGAATATAACATTTATTATATTGTTATGGAGTTAATTCAAGGAAAAACTCTTAAACAAATAATCTCAGAGGAAGGTGCTTTACCATGGAAGTGGACAGTTAACATTGCAATTCAAATTTGTTCAGCATTAGAAATGGCTCACAAAAATGGTATAATCCATAGAGATATAAAACCACATAATATAATAATTACAGAAGATGGAATCGCGAAAGTAACAGATTTCGGAATTGCAAAAGCTGTATCAAATTCAACAATAACAGCATTTGGTACAACAATCGGTTCTGTTCATTATTTTTCACCAGAACATGCAAGAGGTGGATATACAGATGCAAAATCTGATATTTATTCATTAGGTGTTGTAATGTATGAAATGATTACAGGAAAGGTACCATTTGATGCTGATACTCCTGTTTCAGTTGCATTAAAACATATGCAAGAAGAACCAATTGAACCAATTCAATTAAACTCACGAGTACCAGTTGCAATTAATAAAATTATTTTAAAAGCAATGAAAAAAGATACAAGTGCTAGATATGCTTCTGCAACAGATATGATGAAAGATTTAAGCATGGCTTTAAAAAATCCATCAGGAACTTTCGTTGAAGAAGGTATAACAGGGCAGTTTACAAAAGTTATACCAACAATCACTGAAAATATGGTTGATAGTCATAAATCAAATAATAGTTCAAGAACAACAGAAGAAGAAGAAGAAGAAGAATTTGAAGATGAAAAAGAAAAATCAGCATTTGCTAGATATTTGGAAGAAAATCCTAAAATGAAACCAGTTGTATTTGCCGGAATAGGATTAGCTATAATTCTTTTATGTACATTAATATTCTGGGGAAGCTGGAAAATTACAACAAATTTACTTGGAATAAATTCTGGAACAACACAACAATCTGGTGTATCTTTGCCTGGAGTAACATCTATTTCAGTTGAAGAAGCTAAACAAAAATTAGATGATATGGGAATTAAATATGAAATAGAAGAAGTTTATAATAAAGATGTTGAAGCAGGAAAAGTAATTTCACAAAAACCTGAAGCTGGAACTAATTATGATGTTAATAAAAATAGTCCAGTTAAATTAACTGTAAGTAAAGGAATTAAAAAAGTAACAATGCCAAAAGTAAAAGGCTTAAGTATTGATGAAGCAAAAGAAGAATTAGCAAAAATTGAACTAGAAGTTAAAGAAGAAAAAGAGGAAAGCGTTACAGTTGAAGAAGGAATAGTTATTAAACAAGAGATTGAAGAGGGAACAGAAGTAGACGCTGGTTCAACAGTAACAATATATGTAAGCAAAGGACCAAAGAAAGTTACTGTAGTATCAGTTGAAAATCAATCAGAAGAAGAGGCTAAAAAAGCTCTTACAGAAGCTGGATTAGAAGTTAATGTTAAGTATCAAGAAGATACATCTAAATCAAATGGTATTGTTTTAAAACAAAGCTTGGATGTAGGTTCAGTTGTTGCTGAAGGTACTCAGATTACTATTACTGTTAATAAGATTGAAGAATTAAAAGAAGGTACTATCAACGTTTATGTAAAATCAATAACAGGTTATAAAGAAACTACGAAGAATGATACAAATGATGGCGAAGATAAAAAAACGACAACACCAAAAAAAGTAACAGTTAAAATTAATGTGGACGGTGAAGATGTCATAACAGATAAGAATGTTGCAGAAAATGTTGAACTAAAAACATATACAGTAAAAGGAAAAGGTGTAATTACTATTAAAGTATATGTTGGAGAAGATGGTTCAGAATCAAGATATGCATATGAACAAATGGATATGAATAGTAGCAATAGAGTATTAAATGTTAAAGGTCAATATTAATACCAAAAATTAATAAGGAGAATCAATGTCAAAAGGATTAATAATAAGCAATATTTCTAACATGTACGATGTGGAAGATATTGAAAATAAAAACGTAATAAAATGTATACCAAGAGGAAAATTTAAAAAAGATGAAATAACTCCAGTTGTAGGAGACAACATAGAATTTGAATATCAAGATGATGGAACTGGAGTTATAAATCAAATTTGTGATAGAAAGAACTACATAAAAAGACCTAAAATGTCAAACATAACACAACTAATTTTTGTAGTTTCAATGAAAATGCCAAAGCCAGATTTGCTTTTGTTAGATAAGCAATTGGCTTTTGCTGAGTTTAATAGAATAAAACCTATTATATGTTTAAACAAAATAGATTTAGAAGACAATGACACAATAAATGAAATTGCAAAATTATATGAGAAGATTGGATATAAAGTAATTAAAACAAATGCAAAAGACGGAGAGGGAATTGAAGAAGTTTGCAAATGTTTAGAAAACAATATTACAGCTTTTTCGGGTAATTCAGGTGTTGGAAAATCAACATTAATTAATAATATTTTTAAGGATGTAATAACTGAAGAAGGCGCAATTAGCGATAAAAACAAACGTGGAAAAAATACAACAACATCAATCAAACTTTATAAAATTAATGATAATTCATACATTGCGGACACACCAGGATTTTCAACTTTTGATATATATGAAATTGAAAGTAAAGATTTGGCAAACTATTTTATAGATTTATCTGAATATATAGAAAATTGCGAATTTGTTGGATGTACGCATATAAAAGAAGACAAGTGCGGAATAAAAGAGGCATTGCAAGAAGGAAAAATTAGTCAACAAAGATATGAAACATATTGTAGATTATATAATGAATTAAAAGAAAAGGAGCAACATAAATGGTAGAAATATCAACATCACTACTAAGCGTAGAAAAAGAAAAAATAATAAAAACTATATATAATTTAGAAACAGCCAAAACAGACTATTTTCACATAGATGTTATGGATGGAAAATTTGTTGAAAATGATACTACTGAAAAAATGTTGGAATATTGTGATTATTTAAGCAATATTACAAATATTCCACTAGATGTACATTTAATGGTATCAGATGTACGTAAATATATTGATTTGTTTTTACCATATAATCCAAATATAATAACTATACACTATGAGGCAGTTTCTGATAAAAATGAATTAATAAATGTTTTGGACTACATCAAATCTAACAATTGTAAAGCAGGAATTTCTATAAAACCAAATACTGATATATCTGAAATATTAGATGTTATTGAAGTGGCACATGTTGTGCTTGTGATGACTGTTGAACCAGGAAAAGGTGGACAAAAATTAATATCTTCAACCTTAGATAAAATAAAACAATTATCTAAATATATTAAAGAAAAGGATTTAGATGTTATAATAGAAGCAGACGGCGGAATTAATATAGACAATATTGATGAAGTGAAAACAGCAGGAGCGGAAATGGTTGTTTCTGGAACAGGAATAATTAATTCTGAAGATTATGGAAAGATTATAAAAGAAATGAAAAGTTAAAAAAACAGAAATGGGATTTATTCTCATTTCTGCTTTTTATTTGATTAATTTTCAGGCTTATGCAACAAGTCAAGAACTTTAGGATAAATCTTTTCAGCACTGTTTTTCCAATTATCTACAACTTCTTTAGCTTGTTCGCGAGAGTAAGCTAATGTTTTAATTTCAAAAACAGTTTCATTGTTTTCTACTATTTTGCAATTTATAACATAGTTATTTTCATTTTTGGGAGTATATTCTGCAATAATAGAGTGTTCTTCTTCAACTGTTTCTAATGTACTTTTTAAATTTGTATCTACTTTTAGTTTTACAATTCCAGGTAAAATGTCTAATGTAAGATCTAATGTTTTTTTACCATGCTCAGTTAATTCATAAACTTCTTGAGTTTCTTTTGTATATGAAACTATAAATTTTGTATTTATCAAATCTAAAAGGAATTGTTGAAAATAAAAGTAATTCATATCTACTGCAGTTAATACTAATTTATATAGATTATCATTTGTTATTGGTTTATGTGTTTGATCTAAAATATATAATATTAGAACTTTATTTTCAGCTAAAGTTTCGCTGTCTGTGTTTATTTTCAAGGTTAGTCATCTCCTATTTTGTTTTAATTATGAGAATTATAGCATAGGTGTGTGGAAATTTCAAGTTTTTTTGTAGGTACGTCAAAATAGTTGACCATTGTCGAAAAATATTGTAAAATATGTGCAGAAAATATTGAAATATGTGGAAAGGAAGAGAGAAAAGATGCGTATTAGATTTAAGCCTTGGGCTAGAGGAGAACTAGAAGCAAGTAGCTTTTACATTGATAATCCTGAGGAATATAAAGGAAAATGGAGAAGTTTGTTTGAAAATGACAAACCAATACATCTTGAATTAGGATGTGGTAAAGGGGGATTTATTTCACAACTTGCATCTAATAATTTAGATATAAATTATATTGCAATTGATATGGTTGATGCTATGCTTGGTTTAGCAAAAAGAAATATAGAGAGTGTTTATGCAGAGAAAAATATTCCTGTAAAGAATGTTTATTTGACAAGATTTGATATTGAGAGAATTTTACTTATTATGGATGACAATGATAAGATTGATAGAATATATATTAATTTCTGTAATCCATGGCCAAGAGGAAAACATAGAAAAAAACGTTTAACACATGTAAGACAATTGGAGAGATATAGACAGTTTTTGAAAGATGGAGGAGAAATATATTTCAAAACAGATGATGATGGATTATTTAACG
Organism: uncultured Lachnospiraceae bacterium; assembly: GCA_947165105.1. Next base: position 5,985 of record CAMUZC010000053.1, read on the forward strand.
ATAGTTTATTATATTTTGAACAAGCTGGTTTTGAAATAGTTAATAAAACTTTTGATTTAGAAAACACACCAAATTTTTGGAACAATATTGAAACTGAACATGAAAAAATGTTTAAAGAACAAGGAATAAAAATTAAAGCTGCTATTGCCAGAAAAAAATAATGAATTAATAAGGACGTTTCATATTAGGAAAATATAAAAAATATCCTAATACGAAACGTCCTTAGCTGTTAATTCACACCGCAGTACTTTGTGAATTTTTTGTGAATTTTAAAAAAAGACAAAAAGACACCAAAAGCAGTAATAATCGTATTTTTAGCTCAAAATAATTTAAAAAAACTGAAAAATACCTATTGCAAATAAATAGTTTTATTGGTATGATTATTATGCAAGAATAGAAATTAATAAAGGAAGATAGATTATGATAGAATTTAGAAATGTTAATAAAACATACGATACTGGTACAGTAGCAGTAAATAATGCTAATTTTAAAATCGATAAAGGTGAATTTGCATTTTTAGTTGGTAGTTCTGGTTCTGGAAAATCAACATTAATAAAAATGATTTTAAAAGAAGAGGAGCCAACATCTGGAAACATAATTATTAATGGAAAAGACACAACATTCCTTAAACCAAAAAGAGTACCATATTTACGTAGAAGTATGGGAGTTGTATTTCAAGACTTTAGATTATTGCCTGATAAAACTGTTTATGAAAATGTTGCCTTCGCAATGCATATAGTAAAAGCAACACCAAGACATATAAGAAGACAAGTTCCAATGGTTTTATCACTTGTAGGATTAAGTGATAAATCAAAAGTTTATCCAAATGAACTTTCAGGTGGAGAACAACAAAGAGTTGCCTTAGCTAGAGCTCTAGTAAATAATCCATCAATGCTTATTGCGGATGAGCCAACAGGAAACTTGGATCCTGAAACAGCATGGGAAATAATGAATCTTTTGAATGATATAAACTTAAGAGGAACAACAATAGTTGTTGCAACACATGCTAAAGATATAGTTGATAAAATGAAGAAAAGGGTTATACAAATCGATAAAGGCAACATTATAAGAGATGATAGAAAAGGTGGGTATGACAGTGAGATATAATTTGATTAGTTATTTAATAGGAGATGGAATACGAAATATTGGAAAAAACAAAAAATCAACTTTTTCTGCGATAATCATAATGGTTGTTACAATGATGACAGTTGGAATTTGTTTTGTAATAGGTGAAAATGTTAAAGCAATTTTAAATAATATGGAACATGGTTATTCAATAGATGTATATATAAAAGAAACGGCAACTGAGACAGATAAGAATGAACTAAAAGCTGAAATTAGAAAAATTGAATATGTAAATCCTGACAATATTCAATTCATTAATAAAAAAGATGCATATCATCAAGCAGTAAAAAGACTTGGACAAAGTGCGGTAGAACTACAAGGGTATACAGAAGACGAGCATCCTTTTCCAGAATCTTACGTAATAACACTAACAAGTTTAGACAAATTAGATGAGGTTGTTCCAAAAATAGAGGCATTAGATAATGTATTGTACACTTCAGAAAGTTCTTATAATCAAGATGGAAATACAAACACAAATACAACACAGCAAAATCAATCAACTGATGTAAAGAAGAAAAGTCCAGCTGAAAAATTAACTCATTTTAATAGAAAAATTAGTATTGCATTAATAGTTGTTGGAGGATTCTTAGTTGCTTTTTCAGTTATAATAATAGGAAATACAATAAAATTGACAGTGCACGCAAGAAGAAAAGAAATATCAATTATGAAATATGTAGGTGCTACAAATAATTTCATAAGAGCACCATTTATTGTTGAAGGTATAATCATTGGAATTATATCAACAGTAATTTCAATTATTCTGTTGGGCGGCTTATATGTATGGCTAAAAAACGGAATAATAGGAAATGCACTTCAAGGATGGCTAAAAGAATTCAGCAATATGAGTAGTGGAATGGAACATTTATTACAATTTGATCAAATGTTTTCACAAATAATGTTAATATTCCTAGCAATCGGAATAGGAATAGGCGTATTTGGAAGTATGATGTCAATGAAAAAATATTTAAAGGTATAAAACAGAGGAGAAGATGTAAAATGAAAAAATTAAGTAAAATTATTTCAATTTCAATTTTGTTAATGCTTATAAGTTCAATGCTATTTAATGTAAATGCAGAAAATGGCAGTACATATTACAAACAAAAACAACAAGAAGCTCAAAAGAATTCTGATCAAACACAATCACAAATTGATGATGTAAAAGGTGAAGTTGATGAGGTATTACAAGAAGTTGCTGATTTAAATAATTCTATTTTAGATTATGAAAGCCAAATTCAACAGTTATCAGACAAATTAAATGAATTAGAATCATCAATTGCACAAAAAGAAAAAGAATTAACAGAGAAAAAACAACTATTAGAAAACAGAATGGTTGCAATGTATATGAAAAAAGAAACAACATTCTTAGATGTACTTTTATCAGGTAATTTAATGAATTTCATATCTAATCAAGATATGATGAAACAAATAGCAGATTATGATAATAAATTGATAACAGAAGTAGAAGAGTTAAAAAAATCATTACAAGATGAAAAAGCTCAAGTTGAAACAGTAAAACAAGAAAAAGAAGCAAAAAGTCAAGAACTACAAAAGCTAAAAGCTGAAAAAGAGCAAAAAGCAGCAAATTTAACAGAAGAACAAAAAGAACTTGAGAAAAAGTTATCAGAATATAAATCACAAGCAGAAAAATATGCAGATTTAGAAAGACAAGCAATTGCTAAAGAAGAAGCAGCAAGAAAAGCAGCACAAGAGGAAGCAGCAAGAAAAGCTGCAGCAGCTAACAGCGGAGCATCAAATGGAAGTAAATCAACTACAAATACATCAGCTGTTATATCAAATCCATACACAGGAGGAAAACTTGGATGGCCATGTCCATCAAGTTCAAGAATAACTTCTCCATATGGATATAGAATTTTATTTGGAGTAAGAGATTTTCACACAGGTATAGATATTGGTGCTGTACATGGTTCAAATATATGCGCAGCTGAAAGTGGAACAGTAATACTTGCAAATTATGGATGGAATGGCGGATATGGTAATTACATTATTATAAATCACGGAAATGGAATTACTACAAGATATGCACATGCTAGCCAATTATATGTATCAGCAGGACAAACAGTTTCAAAAGGACAAGTAATTGCAGCAGTAGGAACAACAGGAAATTCAACTGGGCCACACTTACATTTTGAAGTAAGAGTAAATGGTTCACATACAAACCCATTAAATTATCTATAAAAACTAGAAGGAGCAGAAAAAATAAAACTGCTCCTTTTGAATAGTAAAAATAGATTTATAAAGAAAGATGATTAACTTTAGAATAAATCACAAATTATATAATATAATAGTTATAATAACAATAGGAAGGTTTTAGATGATGGAAAAAAAGAAAAATAATATTTTTAAATATGTTATGATTATTCTTGTTACAGCTTTTATAACATGCATATTAACAACATTTACAATAAGTCAATTTTGCAGTCCAAAGGTAAAAAAAGCAAATGATAGTGGATTCGAATCATTTGTAGGAAATGTAATTCTTTCAATGCCTAAAATTTCAGAAAATAGCGAAGAGACTGCAATATATGATAAAATTTATGAAATTCAACAGAGATTAGATGAATTATATATCGGTGAATATGATAAAGATAAATTAATAGATGGTGCATTAGAAGGTTATGTAGCGGCTGTTGGAGATGAATATACAGAATATTTAAATGCAGAAGAAATACAAGCATTAGAGGAAGATGTAAATGGCTCATATGTTGGCGTAGGGTTATATATAGCTCAAAATACACAAACAAATGAAATAATAGTTGTAGGTGTTATTGAAGATTCTCCAGGCCACAAAGCAGGGATTTTAGCAGGAGACATTATAAAGAAAATAGATGGAGACGAATATAAAGGTGAACAATTAACGCAAGCATCAAACAGAATGAAAGGAATAGCAGGCACAAAAGTAAAATTAACAATTGAAAGAGATGGAAAAGAACTTGAGTTTGACATCTTAAGAAATGAAATAAAATTTAAATGTGTAAAATCTGAAATGTTGGAAAACAATATAGGGTATATAAAAATTAGTTCATTCGGAGGTGGATGTGCATCAGACTTTAAAAAAGCATATGAAGAACTTCAATCTAAATCAGCTAAATCATTAATTATAGATTTAAGAAACAACGGAGGAGGATTAGTTGATCAATCATTAGAAATTGCAGAAATGATAGTGCCAAAGGGTTCTAAAATGCTGATTACAGAAGACAAAAAGAGACATGAGGAAGTATCTACATCTAATAAAGAACCAATAATAAATGTTCCAATTGTTGTTTTAGTAAACGAATATACAGCAAGTGCTTCTGAAATCTTAACAGCAGCAATTAGAGAAAATATAGATGCTAAAGTAATAGGAACCAACACATATGGAAAAGGTATTATTCAAGGAATATACTTGCTTAAAGATAGAAAAACTGGAATGAAAATTACAATTCAAGAATATTTCACACCAAACCATAACAAATTACACAAAATTGGTATTAAACCTGATGAAACAATAGAATTGCCAGAAGAATGGCAAGGTCATGCTAGTGTTGATAGAGATGCTGATACACAATTAAAAAGAGCAATAGAAATTTTGAAGTAGAATTTGATAAATAGACCACCAAAGTCATAGAATCATATAATTCTATGACTTTGGCTTTTTATAGGGAGAAATGTTTAAATTTTTTTTATAAAACCTGAGTAATATTAAAAACTTGAAAATGCTGATATAAAGCCAAAAAATCGATGCTGAAAAATAAGAAAATGAAAAAAATAAAAAAAATTTAAAAAATTTTAAAAAAGTTATTGACAATCAAAACAAAATTTAGTATACTAAACAAGTCGAAGGAAATGGGCGCATAGCTCAGCTGGGAGAGCATCTGCCTTACAAGCAGGAGGTCATAGGTTCGAGCCCTATTGCGCCCACCATTTTCTTATAAAAGAAATTTAGGAAAACTAAATTTTTTTTATTTACGGCCTGGTAGTTCAGTTGGTTAGAACGCTAGCCTGTCACGCTAGAGGTCGACGGTTCGAGCCCGTTCCAGGTCGCCATTTTTTTATTAAGGAACATTTGAGTTCCATTTTTTATGATTGTAATAAAAGGCTCGATAGCTCAGTTGGTAGAGCAGGGGACTGAAAATCCCCGTGTCAGTGGTTCGATTCCACTTCGAGCCACCAAAACAAA
>CAMUZC010000054.1 GCA_947165105.1 uncultured Lachnospiraceae bacterium
AATCCCCAATCCCCAATCCCCAATCCCCAATCCCCAATCCCCAATCCCCATGTTTTTTTAATTTCAAATTATAATTTAATTTAAATATTAATTAAATATTAATAATTAAAAAATAAATAATATTAATTAATAAATTTAAATAATTTATTTTTTTATTATTTTTCTAATGGAATTAATAATATTATTTATTAAACATTTTAAATAATATTTATTGAAGTTATTTCATTATTCTAATTCATTTTGGTTTTCTAACAATAAATTTCCATCATCTGGTGATTTTGCTCCTGATTGAACAAATGATATTTTATTTACTTGATCCATAAGACCTTTATTTTTTGCATTAAAAGTAAAAATAATAACAACTAATATTATAATAATAACAAATAAAACAGCACTAATTATAATTATAACAACGACCTTAGTATTACTATTATCATCATCATCATTATCATTATCAGGATTACCTGGTTCATTAGTTTCTTTTATAATATATGTATTATAAGCTTCATATTCAGTTATAGGTCCATCTCTTATTTGGGCAATAACTTGGAAATAATTAAAAGAACGGCCATTTTTTTTATCTATTTTCACAGAGATTTCATCTTCTTTTGAATTGTTTTTTTTAATAACAGTAGATGGGGATTCAGTCAAAGCAATTGTTGTGAAATTTTCATTTTTATAATTATTTGATTCAACTCCCTTAATAGAATATATTACTTCTACATTATCTTTATTAATTTTATTAAATTTGACAATATAATATTCTTTATTTGTTGTGTTGAGAACAATATTTGGTGAATTTTTTATTTGATATTCAAAGAATTTTTCCTTACTATCTGAATTCATATATTTAAATACATAATTATTTGATTGTATCTTTTCATTTGATGGTTTTTCTTTTAAGAAAACATGAAGATATATATATTCGGCATCTTTTGGTTTTTTAAATGTTATAAATGTTTTTCCTCTTTCTGTTCTTTTCTCTTCTTCTTCTAATTCAAATTGATCGGTTTTTGTTCCTGGTGATTTATTAATTTTATAATCTATATTTTCACTATTAGTTGAAAATTGAATACGCATATATCCCGTTGAATTATCAACCTTTAATCTATAATGATTAACTGTATTTTTATCATTTATTTTTCCATATTGGTAAAGTTTTTCTGTAACTACAACATCAGTATTTTCTTGCACAACAGCCAATTCTATTCTTGCACTTTTAATACTAAATTCTTTATTATTTTTTTCTAATGATAAATAAATAGTTGGATTATCTATACCAGTATCGAGATCTTTTGGGTTGAAAAATACTTGCCCAACTTGAATAGCAGGATCATATATTCCTATAATTGGGGAATTATCAAGATTAGGTTTTGATTCTTCATTTACTTTTATAAGATAAATAGTTTTTTGAGAAATGACAGTTCCTCTAATATCAATTTGAGTAGAATTAATTTCTTCCATATTTTGATTATATTCTAAATCATGTAAAATAAAGAATGCATTTACACTATTTTTAATATTATTTAATTTAGCATAATAATAAAAAGGAAAATCAGATTTTTTATAAATAATTTCATCAGTTTTTCCGAAATATATTTCATCTAAATTTAATTCAATACTTCTTAAATAATATTCTAAATAAAAAGCAAGTTTTGGCTTTTCCATCTGATTTTCTTCAGTTAATAATAAAATATTATTATTATTTGATTCAAATTTATTATTTTCAATTATTAAATATGACTCTTCACCAGAAGGAATGGCCAATGATAATCTATCATCTCTTCCTCTTAAAGAATATTTAGTATTTTCATTATTTTTAAAATAAATTTTTGAATCTCCATATAAAGATACAATATTTATAAAAAGAGGTTTAGTTGTTATGAATTTTAACGTCATATAATTGTCATTATTAATTGAATAAAGTTGTATAGAACTTGGATTTGGACTTAATTCTGTATCAAAAGTTTTAAATGAAGTTATAAATTCGATAATATCAGGTTTATCTGATTCTACATTAACAAAGAAGTGCACACCCATCTGAGATAAAGTCAAAAAAATAAAATCAATATTATTTTTTTTTGTATCATAATTTGTTGCTCCTTCCAATGGTATATTTTTTTTTAATTCATCAACATTAAAGGTATCATAAATTTTAGAATCTATAAAATTTCCATACATATAAGTTAAAGCTGATGGTGATTGAGACCTTGAATATATCATTAAATCATATATAAAATCTAAATCTGCATAAATTACCATAAAGAGACATCTATAATTATTACTATTATCAATTTTTTCTGGTTTGCATAAAGTTTTTTGGTCTGAAGAAACTTTATAAATATTTATATCTTTTATAAAATGAACTCTTAATGAATAGGCAGTTCCATAAATTGATTCGTAATCTTCTGTATAAACTCCTATAATAAAAGAGAAACCATTTATATTTTCAACTTTTTTATCACGATATTTATCATTATTTAATATTTCTTTAATTTCATTTTTAGATATTTCAAATATTGTATCATTTCTAAATTCTCTTTTATAATTATAATATTTGTCTATAGTTGGTCTTATTGGTTCAAAATTTATTAATAATACAGCAGAATCTGATTGCCAATCAATTTGAATTCTATCTGCATCAAAAGGAATAGTAACTTCATAATATTCATACATTTTCTTATTTTTTATTTTCTCACGATTTGTTAAAGATCCGACTACATATTGTTCTGGATCTAATGTAATTAATGGTTCAACTCCTCCACTTGAACTAGGAGTTAAACCTACTGTAATAGTGAGTGGATGGAATCTATATTGTTCATTAAGTTTACCTATAGCTGAGGATTTAAGAGAAATTAATAAATAGCATCCATTTTCACAATCTTTTGTTTCTGTATTTGAAAATATTATTTTTTTATTATAAAATTCATATTTTAAGGTACCATATTGTTTTCTAGGGAATGAAAATCCTCTCCATTTTGGAGCATTCTCATCTTGATCATCTTTATCTTCTTCATCAAACTTAACAATTTTAGCGTATACTTCTCCACTACCTCTAGCAAAATCTAGAGTGATATAACCTTCATCATCTTTTCCTAGAATAGTAAATACATTGAGCCATGAATCACCAGCAACATAATCTTGCCTGACAACACCTTTTGGAATATAATAAGGATTACCTCCTATTTGCTTTATAGTTAATTCAAGAATAGGAGTATATGCTAACTTTTTTTGTACAATAATTGAAACAATTATATTACATATTTCATTTTCTCCACAGCTATCAGATATTTGTTCTCCATGAAAAACAACAAGACTTTTAGAGAATTCTTCGCCCATAACAATCTGTTTACTATTAAGACTGATACTGTATTTATATTCGGCGGTGTTAATTACTTTCAAATAAATTTCAATATTTTTTTCTCTATTTGAAATTGGATATATATAGTCTATTCTAGAAATATTTTCGAAAATTACTTTGTGTGGGACTCCTTCTCCCATTAATATTGGTTTTTGATAACTTGACTCTTTATTTTTTGTTATTTCTATTCCACTTATATATAACATACACATTTTATTTTTATAATCTGAAAGTTCAGTATCTATGGCATTTATATAATAAGTAATAAATTCTTCATTATTATTAGAAATTATGTCTTGGCTATAAGTATCAATTCCTACTTCTTCATTATTTTCTCTTTTTACTCTAAATAAACAATTTAATGAGTAGAAATTTACTAAATATGAACTATCTTTTAAAATTCTACTATTATGAATTTTAACTATTTTTTTATTTTCTCCAACTCTAGTTGAAAATGGAATTAAATAATTAATTCCTTCATAAATTGTATTATTAAATTCCCCTTTTTCTCCTCTTGTTACTTTATATTCAATAATATAATATGAATTTTCATTAGCAGTAATATCAACTATTATCTTTTTTAATCCACTATTTTCAGGTTCATATAAATGGACACTATAAAATATTTTATTTGCTAAATAATATTTATTTGCAACTATTTCTTTATCATCATTTGTTAAATCAAATTTTACATCTCCACTAATAACTAAAGTATCGACATGTATTTTTGTAGCATCATTTTCATAAGAAAAATCAATAATGTATTTAGTTTCTTGCCCTTTTAATATATATTGTGAAAAAGATTGGCCTTCACTTAAATATATTTCATCTTTATTCCCATAAATAGACGTTTGGAATTTACAATATTCCCTTTCAGAACCCAATTCAGTTAAATCTTCACATTTTACAATCATAATATATTGAGTTTTATCTATTGGAGAATTATTTTTTTCTGTTTCTTTATTATGCCAACTTGAAATACTATTAATTTCATTTATTTTAGTAACTTCATCTGTTTTACTAAAATCAAAATTACATATAGGATAATCAGTACATTTATATATATACATTACTGGTAAACCTTCTGATGAAATCATATTATATATTATATCATTTGAATCTGATTTTAAATTTGCGCCATTGAAAAAAACATAACTTCCTTTTGGTATAATTCTTGGATAAATAGTTCCACTTAATTGTGGTGCATACAAATTAAATAATCCTTCTTTATTTACAACTGGTTGAGTTAATTGTAAAGAATAAGCAAGATCTTCAATATTAAATTCATATGGATCTGGTAATTCAATACATATATACTTTTTCTTATTACTTTCTTCATATGTATGCACATATGAAAAATGTCCTTTAGTTGTTGTCTCTTCATTTATTATATTATCAATATTATCACCTCTGAAGCTTATTTTTGTAGCAGTATTATAAAACATACCAACTAAATAATAAATATTATTTTTATCATTGATTTCGGGTAATAAATAACATTCTTTTTCTAAAACTTTTTTTTTTAAATATCCTGTAAATTGATAGCTATTTGCTTTTAATACATTTTTTTCAGATTTTCCATCTTCTTCAGTTATTTTACTTCCAACAGATATATAATCACCTTCTTGAGCTGAAACAGTTAATTGGAAATAATTATGATTTTGTATTTTGCTAGTTATTGCTGCTCCTGTTCTGAATTTATATTGATTACAAGCTATTCCAATACAATTCTCTAATTTTATATTTATTTCTTTTCCACCATTTGCATATAATGTTATAGTTTGACCTTTATTTTCTTGAGTGGTTAAATCATTTTTTATAGAAAATACCATTTCTGTATTTTTTTCATTTACATAATAATTATAATTAAAAGCTGATGATTCAATTACTACATATTTATATCCAATAAATTCAATTAAATAATCACATTTTTCATCTTCATCAATCTGACATTCTATAGTTGCATATAAATTACTATCTTTTAATTCTTCATTTTTTATCCATATATCAACTGAATTTTCGACTCCTGTTTGAACTAATTGGATTCTATTCTCTTTTGCATCTTGATTATCTGGAGAAATATATATAATTTTATTTTTATTATCTTTTTCTTTTAAATTAGTGATTTTAACTTTAATATAATTTGGAATTTCTTGTCCTTTTGGAAATTCTATTTGATAATTTTGTTTTTGTGGGGCATTATTTGCATTCATTCTTATTTGTCTAATGTCTTCATTATAACTTCTTTTTATAACTTTCTCATATGGTTCAACTAATTCTTCTGGTTTAACCTCTGGAAACTCTTGATCTTCAAAAACTTGTATAGGTTTATATAATAAATATTCTTTTATATGTTGGAATTCAACTTTAGACATTACTTTAATATATGCTATTTGTTTCTCTTTTGGTACAGAAAAAGATAAAGTAATATTATCTCCATCAATTTCAGGATTATCTATTTCTATAACATATCCAGGTGATTCAGAAATAGCTAAAGTCTCTTCTATTTCAGCTGGAATTAAAGTCTCCTTATATACAGCTTTTATATAATAATTTACATTATATTGTTCAACGGGTTTAAAGCTTATTTTAAATGTTTTTTTGTTATTAGCTTCGTCAGGAACTACTGTGTAACTCAAATTATCCATTTTTTGAGGGAAAAAATAAAAACTATCTTCTCCTTTTCCGTTCATATATTTAAAAACATAATTACTCAATTGATTATCTATTTCATTTTCTTTATCATAATAAACAACTAAATAAACATATTTTTGATTTATTAAAATATTTTCATCTACTTCAAAAGTCATAATATATCTTCCATTTAAAAATTTCTTTTCTGCATCAATTGTATTATTTAAATCTTTATCATAGGCTACATTCCATTTAATTAAATCATTATTAGAAGAAAATTCTATATTCATATATTTATTATCATAATTAGTTCTTAATTTATATATATATGTACCATTAATAAGTTTTTTACTATGAGATAATTTACCATTGAGATAGACATATTCAGGTACACAAAAATCTTGCTCACTTTCACTTTGTTCTCTTAATATACTTACTTCCAAGCCTATTCCATTATTATTCATAACTTTTTGTTCTTGCATTTCAAGATTGAAAAATAAATAAGGATTATTTTCTAAATTATATTTAGCAATATCTTCAGCACTTAAAAATAATGTTCCAAAAGCACCATCAAATGCTCCAGATATTGAATTATCACTAGTTGGTCTTTTATGTGGATTAATTCTAGCTTCTAATGCTTCTTCTTCAGATATAACTTTTCCCCATATATTAAGTAATGGTTTCTCATATTCTAATTTAAAATCTTTATCTAAATAATAATTGTAAAAAGTGAAACTAATAGAAATATCTTTATCAGTTAATTTTGCAAAGAAACTTAATGGGAAAATTGCTTCTCTATAATTAATTTCTGTTGCTCTTCCAACTTTAAGTTGATCAATATTATAATTAGAATTTCTAGGATAAAAAGTAACATAAAAAACGAATCCTGATTCATCTATTTCAAACATAGAAAAAGTTGTTGATTGTGCTACTAATTTTGAAAATTTAAGTTCACTGTTTGAAACACCTGAGGTTAAAGTTAATCTATCTTCAAATCCACCCAAGAAATAAGTTTGCTCAGGTTTTCCATCTATTTCCCAATAGAAATAACCATGTCCAGAAATACATACTATATTTATTAATAAATCTCTAGTAGTTTCAAAATTAAAAAAAATTTTTTTATCTTTGATTGCAAAAACTTGAGGAGTACTTGGATTTGGAACAAATGTTTGCTCTTCATTATATGAATAGATAGAGGATAAAACTTCAATGATTGAATCTTGAGTTACTTCTACTAAAAATAAAAGACTTTTATCTTTTTCTATACCTTGATAATAAAGATATTTCCTTCCACTTGCTGATGAATATTGATCATCAGGGTTTTTCATTGTATCAACAATAAATTGCATATCATTTTTTTCAATTCTTTCAGAATCAATTATACTTCCAATAAATCTTACTTGAAGATTTTCCATTTGAGCTCTTGGATAAACAATAAGATTTTTACCTGCATCACCTTCATCAAAAATTACAGCAAATAAACATGAATATTTATCATCAGCTCCTTTTGATAGAGGATGGCATTGTACTTTTTGATCACTTCTTATATGTATTATTTCAATTACTTCTCTATCAAATGGATTTTCTCCTGTATATATAGGAGGCATAAAAATTTTAAATGCATACATAGAAGTATATAAAGTATCAAGAACATTGGTCCATAAACCTAAAGTTAGATCAACATTTCTAATAGAATTTTCTAAATCCATCTTATGAACCATATTTGCTTTTTTAATAATATCTTCTTTTGAGAGTCTATATACAGTATCATGTCCTATAGTTTCAAATTTAAAATCACAATTTTCTTTATCTGGCCTTTTTGTTCCAATATTAATACAAAATGAAGGTTTATCAGCTTGCCAATCAATAATAATATGATCAGATTCATAAGGTAATGTTACTTGGTAAAATGTCAAAATTTGATCTGTTGAATTAAATAAATTTCCTAAAACAAATTGATTTACTTTCATTTTAATTCTTGGAATTAAATAATCTGATAATTCATATCCTTCTGGCAAAATTCTTGGAGTTATAGTTATTCTATAAGGAATATAATTACCTTCTGTTTCTGAATTTTCTTCATAAACTGAACTTTCTACTGTTATTAAAAGATAGCATCCATCTTCACAATCTTTAGTATCTTCTTTTGTTATTACTATTTTTTTAAGATATGTTCCATATGATAAAGATTCATCTTTAGTTGTTGGGAATTTATACATTCCTCTCCAATCTGCTTCGTTTTTATCTTGCACTTTATTTTTATCAACAATAGTAGCATAAATATATCCACTACCTCTTATATAATCCATTGTAATATCTCCTGTTTCATCTTTGCCTAAATCTAAATAATAACGCTTTCTGACTGAACCAAATATAATATCTTGTTTAATAGCATTTTTTTCTAAATAAATTGGTGCACCATTTACTTGATATATTGTTGTCTCTACTCTTCTATCTCTTGATGTACTTTTTAAATCTATATATACATCTATAGGACATACTTCATCATCATATACACATTTCTCTTTTAACTGTTCTTTATTTATAACAATAATTTCATTTCTAAATATTTCTTTTGTTATAATATAATTATAATTATGTGACACTTTAATATCAAAAGTACCTTTATCAAGTAAATTAAAATTAATAACAAGATCATTATTTATATCACTAACAAAATAAGTATATTTCATATAAGGGTATTCTTTTGTAAATAAATAATATTGTGGAACTCCTTCACTAACTGAAATAGTTCTTTCTGAACCTTCTGTTGAATTTGATAATTCTAAACCTGATACATATATCATACATAATTTTTTATTATATTGGGAAGGATCATCACCAGTTATATCTATTCTAAATGTATAATCTTTTGTGTAATAGTATTCATCGGTGCTATTTATTATAATTTGACTATAACTATCATGCATAGGAAAATATTCTTCTTTTGGAGTACCATCATCATTTGTACCGATTGTTCTTGATATAACAAATTGGCAATTTTGAGAATAAAAATTAATTAAAAAATCTGATCCTTGTTCATATTTTAAATTAGAAGTTTTAACATATTTCATATAATCAGCATCATCTCCAATATATATAGATTGAACAAAATTAACTCCTGATTCTATTTCATTTACATTTTTTGATTCATCTCCTTCTATAACAATTTGATATGCAACAATATAAAATGAATTTTTTTGGGCAGTTACTTTAAAATCAATTTTCTTGGCTGTATCTCCAACTGTTATACTATAAAATATTTTATTTGATAAATAATATTTATGGGCACTAGTGAAAGATTCTTCATTTTCAACTTCAAAATTAACATCACCACTAAAAACTATTAAATCTAAATAAATTTTATGTAAATTCTCTTCGTGTTCTATGTTAATAGTATATAAATCTGTTTCACCATCTAAAAGATATTGACTATATGTTTCCTTTTCTATAAGATTTATACGGTCTTTATTACTAAAAATAGATGTTTCAAATTCACAGAAAAGTGATTTTTGTTCTTCATCATTTTGTCCTTCAAGACATTCAACAACAATCAAAGGTTGATTAGCAGAGATTGAATTATAATCTTTAAAATCCGTCATTGTTTTTTCGTCATTTAAATAAAAACTGAATACTGTCATTCTATTTGCATGATGTGGATTTCTGATATTTATTATTCTTTCATCATTATATTCAGCTTCAGGAAAATCTAAAGCTGCATCAAATCTCATATCTGGGAATCCTTTTATTGATCTCATATTAAAATTGATTTCTGTTGCATCTTTTGTTGGTGTCATACCTCTAAAAATTGCTCTAGCACCTTTTGGAAGAAAATGATTATAAATTACACCTGGAAGTTGAGGGGGAAAAATATATTGATTTTTATTATTATTTTCACTAGATGTAAATTGAAATGAAAAAATAACACCTTTTGATTTTGTACCTCTGTTTCCAATACAAAATTTTTGATTCCCAATATCTTGATCAACAATAACATGTCTAAGAAAAATACCATTTTCAATTGAAGATTCTTTTATTATTTTTCCATCATATTCATCATATATAAAAGCTTTCTTAGTATATATATTTCCATTAATTTGAGCTAAATATGAATCTTGGTTTTTATAATTTATTTCATCATATGTGAAACAAATTGTTTCCAAATTATTGTTTAAAAAACCCATTATTTCTAAATCATTCACTTTTAATGATTTTGCTTCATTACTTGATATTCCTAAACTTCCAACTGTGATATAATCTCCTTCTTCAGATTTAACATTTAATACATATGAGTCCTCATTATTTTTAGACATATCAATTAAATATACATCCCCAAATCCAAAATTTATTGGGTCTATATTATTTGAACCTGCTTTTAAATTAGTAGATTGAATACTTTTTCCTTTTACCCATACATTTAAGTAATCATATACAGTTTCTAAATTTCTAAAGTTGGTTTTTTTATTATTATTAAATTTAAAAGTCATTTCAGTATTTTTTGTATTAACTGAATAACTGGCTTGTTCATCTATATTAAGTTCACACTCTTTTTCAGAAGCTAATTTTATATCATATTGACATTGTTCATCATCATTTAGACATTTAACACATATATATTTAGATTCAGAAATTTCCTCTTTTGTTAAAAATAAATGAATTGTTTCATATGTTTGGATACTTAATGCTTGTCTTTGTTTTAAGCATTGATCATCTCCTTGTTCAGAAGTAATTATAGCCATTTGAACACTACCAAATGTTGGAATAACTTTTACATCTATACAATTATCAAATTTATAGCTGGCACTTCTTAAATCCATCAAAAAAGACTTAGAACCTGTTCCACTACATCCTTCTAAACTTGTAATTCTCTCATTATCCACTTCATATTTTGATAGAATAAATGAAAAGAAACAACTTATTATAAATAATATTTTTAATGGTTTTCCTACCATCAAATTTTATATATATCAAAAATAAGTAATATTTAGATAAATAATTTTTATTTAATAAAATTTAAAAATAAAGATATATAATGATTATTTATTTTTAAATTATTTATAAAATAAAAAAAATAATTTAAATAATAAATGGGGATTGGGGATTGGGGATTGGGGATTGGGGATTGGGGATTGGGCC
>CAMUZC010000055.1 GCA_947165105.1 uncultured Lachnospiraceae bacterium
TTAGAATTGGTCAATGGCCTTCAGTAGAAATGTGTATTGATTATTTAGCATGGGGTGGATTTGTTGGTTTAGCATTCTTAAGTATAGGTATGTCTATAAAAAATAAAACTAATAATTCTATAAAAGTATCTTCAATTATGTCAGGAATACTATGTTTAGTAGGATTTATTGGAGCATTATGTATAAATGAAAATTTATGGTATATAGCGCCAGTTGGATACGGAATTATTCCAATTTATATTTGTATAAAGACCATGAAGATTGAAAAATAATAAAGAACAGCGGAAAGTAGGCATGACATGACCGCAAGGCTGGAGAAATTTCCAGGATTTTATAAAATATATAGAAATATATTTATAAAAATAATGAAAACTACTAATTTACAAAAAAGCTCAACCGAAGTTGGAATGGGTTGAACATGCTGTTATTTTAATTTTTGTAGAAAACAATCATAAATGGTTTCGTAAAGAGTATTATTTATATAAGGAGGTTTATATTATGTCAAAAACAATGTGGAAACCAGGAACTTTTATTTATCCAATTCCTGCAGTTATGGTATCTTGTGGAGATTTCGATAATTCAAATATTATAACTGTTGCATGGACTGGAATTTTAAACACAAATCCTGCTATGGTATATATTTCCGTAAGACCAGAGAGACATTCATATAATTTAATCAAAGAAAGTGGAGAGTTTGTTATTAATTTAACAACAGAAGATTTAGCATATGCAACAGATTGGTGTGGTGTAAAATCAGGAGCAAATGTAGATAAATTTAAAGAAATGAAATTAACTAAGCAAAAGGCTAATTTTGTAAAATGCCCTATGATTGAAGAAAGTCCGGTTTCTGTTGAATGTAAAGTTAAAGAAATTAGAGAATTAGGAAGTCATCATATGTTTGTTGCAGAGGTATTAGCTATTAATGCTGATGATAAATACATTGATGAAAAAGGTGCTTTTGATATTTCAAAATGTAATTTGATGGCATACGCTAATGGTGGATATTATTCCTTAGATAAAAAAATAGGAAAGTTTGGATATTCTGTACAAAAAAAGAAAAAGAAAAAATAATTAACTTTACAATGTACATAAATAGTGTTATAATACTATTATATTCATACGTATTTTAAACCCTAATCCAAATATTTTACAGTAAAGATATAGGAGGTTTTAAAGATGAATGGCTACAATTCTGAGAAGAAAACACCCAAGTACAATTCAGACAGATTTTTATTCATGTTTGATCCAATCAGCGGTAAAATGTCGGCTATTTATGATAAAAATTATGAGGCCTTGTACAAATTAGAACATCCTGCTTTTGAACAGGTGTATGAAGCTGCTGCTGAAACATTGAAAGATGATGCAATTCTGGAACTGAAAGAAAAGCTCAAATCAGAGCCAACGTATGTCAGAGTTCTCGAAAAAATCCGCTATAATAGGAAAATTTCAAAGAAGTAGCGCACAATCAAAAAACTACCCAGGTATTCCCGGGTAGTTTTTTGTAATTATAATAAGATTATGTAATTTAAATAAGTACTTTTTGATGATGTAAAAAAATAGTATAAATTTTCCAAAAAAATACTCTAATTTGGTTGACATATCATAAGAAAAGTGATAGAATAGTAAAGCGTATAATAAGTGAAAATATGTTTTAAACATAAATCTAATTAAGAATGGCTGGAGGTGTATTTAAATGGCAGCAAAAGGAGCTAGAGAACCAATAATTTTAGCTTGTTCAGATTGTAAAAGAAGAACTTATACAACAAGTAAGAACAAGAAAAATAACACAGACAGATTGGAAATAACTAAATATTGTAAATTCTGTGGAAAACGTACTACACATAAAGAAACAAAATAATCTTTAGGGAGGAATTAAGATGGCTAAAGAAAAAGAAAGTAAAGTAAAAAATGAAAACAAACACTTTATGAAAGATGTTAAGGCAGAACTAAAAAAGGTTACATGGCCTACATCAAAGCAAATGGTTAACAATGTGACTGCTGTACTTGTTATAGTATTAGTAACAGCTGCAATTGTATTTTGTTTAGATTTTGTTTTTGGTGCAATGAACAAATATGGTGTAGACAAATTAAAAGAGCATGTTCAATCAAACAATCAATCTCAAACACAAGTTGTAGAAAATAAGGACAATAATGAAAGTTCAGAAAACAACAACGAGAATGATGCTAATGTTGAAAATACAGAAAATGCTGAAAATACACCAGTTGAAGAATAAGGCTATTCTTAACAGAAAAAATATGAATAGAATAAATAAATTATAAAGTTTATTTATATTTAGAAATATTTGAAGAAGGAGGCTAAAACTGTGTCTCAAGATAGTAAAGAATTAACTCCAAAGTGGTATGTTGTACATACGTATTCTGGTTATGAAAACAAGGTAAAAACAGATTTAGAAAAAACTGTAAAAAATAGAGAACTAGAAGATTATTTCTTTGAAATAGTAGTTCCTATGGAAGAACAAATAGAAATTAAAGATGGAAAGAAGAAAACTAACTTAAAGAAAGTTTTCCCAGGTTATGTTTTGATTAAAATGATTGTAACAGAAGCTACTTGGTATATCGTAAGAAACACAAGAGGTGTTACAGGATTTGTTGGTTCAGGAACAGATCCAATTCCACTTACTGATGAAGAAATCAGAAATATGGGATTTGAGAAAATTGAAGTTAATGTTGATTACAATGTTAATGATTCAATAAGAGTTATAGATGGACCATTAAAAGATTTCGTTGGTGTTGTCCAAGAAATTAATAAAGAAAAACATAAAGTAAGAGTTTTAGTTTCTATGTTTGGAAGAGAAACTCCAGTAGAATTGGAATTTTCACAAGTACAAAAAGTTTAGTTTTTGTGAATGTGAATATCCAATTACAATTAACTAGGTTAATAATTTAAATTTATATAAATTATTTTGACAATATATTAGACTAAAAGGAGGTGCAATTAGAAATGGCAGAGAAAGAAGTTAGCAATATAATCAAATTACAAATACCTGCAGGTAAAGCTACACCAGCTCCACCAGTAGGTCCAGCATTAGGTTCAAGTGGTGTTAACATTATGCAATTCGTTAAAGAATTCAATGATAGAACAGCTAATCAACCTGGAATGATAATCCCAGTTGTTATTACTGTATACAAAGATAAATCTTTTGAATTCATAACAAAAGTACCACCAGTAGCTGTTTTAATCAAAAAAGCTGCTAAAATCGAAAAAGCTTCAGGAAAACCTAACATGGATAAAGTTGCAACAATTACAAAAG
The DNA here is from genome assembly GCA_947165105.1 of uncultured Lachnospiraceae bacterium. Next base: position 3,273 of record CAMUZC010000055.1, read on the forward strand.
CACAAGTTAAGGAAATTGCTGAACAAAAAATGCCAGACTTAAATGCCGCATCATTAGAAGCAGCAATGAGTATGGTAGCTGGAACAGCTCGTTCTATGGGTGTTGTTGTTTCAGACTAATTTATTTCTTAAATATTATAAATAGGAAATAAATAATTATTTAAAATTGGGAGAGTGAATAACTCGTTAGAACCAAAGGAGGTAAAAAATGAAAAGAGGAAAAAGATATCTTGCAGGTGAACAACTTGTAGATAAATCAAAAGTTTACAGTGCAAAAGAAGCTTTAGAAACAATTGAAAAAATGCCTAAAGCAAAATTTGATGAAACTGTAGAACTACATGTAAAATTAGGTGTTGATTCAAAACACGCTGACCAACAAGTTAGAGGTACAACAGTACTTCCACATGGTACAGGTAAAACATTAAAAGTATTAGTTTTTGCTAAAGGACCAAAAGCTGAAGAAGCTGTTAAGGCAGGAGCAGATTTTGTTGGAGCAGAAGAATTAATACCAAAAATCGAAAAAGAAAACTGGTTTGACTATGATGTTATAGTTGCTACTCCAGATATGATGGGTGTAGTTGGTAGATTAGGTAAAGTTTTAGGACCAAAAGGTTTAATGCCTAACCCAAAATCAGGAACAGTAACAATGGATGTTACTAAAGCTATTAATGAAATTAAATCTGGTAAAGTTGAATATAGATTAGATAAAACTAATATTATTCACTTAGGATTTGGTAAAGTTTCATTTGGTGCAGAAAAATTATTAGAAAACTATGATGCAATTATAGGTGCAATCATAAAAGCTAAACCAGCAGCTGCTAAAGGACAATACATTAAAAGCGTTGCTATTTCTACAACAATGGGACCAAGCATGTATATTGATCAAAAATAATTTATAAATTTATATAGCCAAAGAAAGTAGGCAGAAAAGTAAGTCCTACCGAGGCAAACATAATATGAGCGGATTTATCCAATCTATGTGTGCCTCAGTCTAAGGCATATATAGATTGGATTTTATTATTATATTGCATATTTTATTATGCAATTGCACAATTTGTAGGAGGTGAACTAATTAAAATGGCAAGTGAAACTATTTTAAAACAAAAGGAAGCACAAGTTAACGAATTAGCTGAAAAATTTAAAGAAGCTAAAGTTATACTTTTAACAGATTACAGAGGAATAAATGTAGCTGATGATACAAAATTAAGAACAGACATCAGAAATGCAAATGCTCAATACAAAATTATTAAAAATAATATAGTAAGAAGAGCTTTAAATGCAAATGGTGAAAACGGATTAGATGAATTATTAGAAGGACCTACAGCAGTTATATTTGGTAATGAAGATTACTTAGAACCAGCTAAAGTTATTTATAACTTTACAAAAGGTAATGACTTCTATAAAATCAAAGGTGGTATAATTGAAGGTAAAGTTATGACAGCTGAAGAAATCATCACTTTAGCAAAATTACCATCAAGAGAAACATTATTATCAATGCTTGCAGGTGGATTACTTGGAACTATTTCAAAATTCGCTGTTGCGCTTGATCAAGTTCGTTTACAAAAAGAAGCACAAGCTTAATTCGTATTTAATGAAATGTAAATGTGAGCAATCACTAAGTATAGAGTTGCAGACTTAAACTGCTATATAAAGAGTCGTGAACTTAAATCACTGTATTATAATTCGAGTTGCATACGTAAATTGCAGGATGTTAAATTATTATAAATATGAAACCTAATTTAGAGGGTTATCATAGATAAAGTGGTTTGACCACAAATAAAATTTTAGGAGGATATAAAAATGAATAAAGAAGAAATGATTGAAGAAATCAAAAAAATGACAGTTGTTGAATTAGCTGATTTAGTAAAAGCTATAGAAGAAGAATTTGGAGTATCTGCAGTAGCAGCTGCAGCACCAGTAGCAGGTGGAGCAGCAGCAGGTGCAGCTGAAGAAAAATCATCTTTTGATGTTGTATTAACAGATGCAGGAGCAAACAAAATCCAAGTAATCAAAGTTGTTAGAGACGCTACAGGATTAGGATTAAAAGAAGCTAAAGAATTAGTTGACGGTGCTCCAAAAACAGTTAAAGAAGGAGCTAGCAAAGACGAAGCTGAAGAATTAAAAGCTAAATTCACAGAAGTTGGAGCTGTTGTTGAATTAAAATAATTTATTGAAAAATTTATTAAAATAAACCTCATTTATGAGGTTTATTTTTTTGCTTTATAGTTGAAAACAAATGAGTTTTGTGGTATAATAGCGGTTGGTTGTGCTGGAAAGAAGTCACACATTCTAGAATAACTAGTCAGATAAGATTATATTATTGACAACTAATAAATTAGGGTATAAAATGTAGATGTAAAATTATATTAAAAATTATTTTGGAGGACAGAATGAAGATTTTGTTAGATGCAATGGGAGGAGATAATGCTCCTGATGCGAATATAAAAGGAGCTGTTAAAGCAATTAATCAAGTTGAGGCTGAGGTTGTTTTAATTGGTAATGAAGATGTAATTAACAGCAGAATAAAGGAACTATATGGAAAGAATAACATTAAAGATATTTCAGATAGATTAAGTATTAAACATACAACAGAAACAATCGAAATGGAAGATATTCCTACGCAAGCAATTAAACATAAAAAAGATTCATCAATGGTTGTAGGGTTCAATATGCTAAAAAATGGTGAAGGTGATGTATTTATTTCAGCGGGAAATTCAGGTGCATTACTAACAGGTGCAACATTATTGGTTGGAAGAATTAAGGGAATTGATAGACCTGCTATGGCTGGTATTTTACCTGCGTATAAAAGTAGATTATTATTAATAGATTCTGGGGCTAATACAAATTGCAAACCACTTAACTTATTACAATTTGCCCAAATGGCAACAATATATTTAAGCAACACTTTTGGTGTAAAATCACCAAGAATAGGCTTACTTAATATTGGAACTGAAGAGACAAAAGGTAATGAATTAACAAAAGAAACATATAAATTATTAAAAGAAAAATCTGAAGAATACAATATTAATTTTATTGGTAATGTAGAAGGAAGAGATGCTTTTTCTGGTGAAGTTGATGCCATTGTTACAGACGGTTTTACAGGAAACGTTTTCTTAAAAGCTGTAGAAGGTTTAGGAAAATTTGTTAAGAGAAGTTTAACTGAAAGCTTGAAAAAGAATATGATTTCTAAACTAGCAGCAGTTCCATCATTACCTGCAATAAAAAGATTCGCTAAAACATGTGATTACAAAGAATATGGTGGTGCATTATTTTTAGGTGTAAAAAAACCAGTTGTTAAAGCACATGGAAGTAGTGATGAGAAATTGTTTGAATTTACAATAAAACAAGCTGAACAGTTTGTTAAAAATAAAGCTGTTGATAAAATGATTGAAGAATTTGAAAGAATTAATGCACAAAAGCTAGCAGAAGAAAATAAAACTGTAAGTGCGGAATAGTGTATAAAATAAAGAAATTGACTGCTTAGTAAAAATTTTAAAAAACTATTGACTTTTATTCAAACATATAATATTGTTAGATAAACAAAGTAAAATTGTAAATTATAATTGAAAACTTGGAGGGAGGTGAACTTAAGCATGAGTTCAGAAGAAGTTTTTGAAAAAGTAAAAAATATAATTGTTGAGCAATTAGGTGCTACAGAAAGTTCAGTAACAATGGAGGCATCTTTCATAGATGATTTAGGAGCTGATTCTCTAGACATAGTTGAATTAATAATGGCTCTAGAAGAAGAATTCGATACAGAAATTCCAGATGCTGACGCTGAAAAAGTTGTTACAGTTGGTGACGTAGTTGAATACATAAAAGAGCATATTGCTTAATGTACAAAAGAAATTGAAAGGGTAACACCTTTCTTTTTTAAATTTATGGAAAGGAAGAATAATATGGAATTATCAAAATTAGAAGAAAATATTGGATATAAATTTAAAAATATTGAATTGTTGAAAAAAGCTTTAACTCATACATCTTATGCCAATGAAAATCATATTGAAAGTAATGAGAAATTAGAGTTCTTGGGAGATAGTATATTAGAGTTTATTTCAAGTAAGTATATTTATAACAATTATAGCTTCTTAAAAGAAGGAGAAATGACTAAAGTTAGAGCTGATGTTGTCTGTGAAAAAAGTTTACACAAGGTTGCTTTAAAGCATAATTTTAGTGATTTCTTATATTTAGGAAAAAGCCAGCTTATGAGTGGAGAGTCTGTAAGGCCAGCAATTTTAGCGGATAGTGTTGAAGCTGTTATTGCAGCTATTTATTTTGATTCTGGGTTAGATAATGCAGAGAAATTCATTGTTGAAAATTTAAAAGAGGCAATAGATGTAGCAAGTCATCATGTAGGAATGAAAGATTATAAAACAGTTTTACAAGAAAAACTTCAAGTTCATGGTGACGTAGAAATTAAGTATGTTATATTGGAAGAAAAAGGTCCTGACCATGATAAGACCTTTGTTGCACAGGTTAGTTGTAATGGAAAAAAACTTGCTATTGGTAATGGAAAAAACAAGAAATCAGCAGAGATGGACGCTGCTCATAAAGCTTTAGAAAAGATAAAATAAAAAAGTTATATAAAATAGAAAGGGAGAATGCAGGTGAAGAAAGAATATATAATTCCCATTTTTGTTCCTCATCTAGGTTGCCCTAATGATTGTACTTTTTGTAATCAAAAAAAGATTAGTGGACAGAAAAAGAATATATCTAGTAAAGATGTAAAAGATATAATTGAATATTATTTAAATAGTTTTAGGGAATCTAATAGAAAAGTTGAAGTTGCCTTTTTCGGCGGTAGTTTTACAGGAATCGATAAAAGTATTCAAGAGGAATTATTGGAGGCTGCAAATTATTATATAAAACAGGGCAAAGTTGATAGTATAAGAATTTCAACAAGGCCAGATTATATTGATCAAGATGTTTTAGATTTGCTTAAAATGTATAATGTTCAAACAATCGAATTGGGAGTTCAATCAGCTAATGATTATATATTAAATAAATGTAAAAGAGGTCATAGTTTTGAAGATGTAAAGAAAGCATCAAAATTGATTAGAAAAAACAAATTTAAATTAGGTCATCAAATGATGGTAGGTTTACCTGAAAGTACTAGGAACGATGAAATTGAAACAGCAAAAAAACTTATAAAATTGCATCCAAAAATGATTCGTATATATCCTGTTTTAGTAATAAAGGATACTAAATTAGCTGAAGATTATTTAAATGGCAAATACACTCCAAATACGCTTGAACAAGCTGTGGAAACGTGTGCAATTTTGCTTAAAATGTTTAATAAGAAAAAAATAGATGTTATTAGAATAGGGTTACAAAGCACAGATGAAATATGTAATCCTGAAAACGAGGGAAGTCAAGTGGTTAGTGGACCGTATCACCCAGCTTTTAGACAATTGGTTGAAAGCAGAATTTGTTATGATGAATTTTTGAAAAAAATACATAATCTTAATAACAAGGTAAAAGTTATTAAAGTTCGTGTAAATAGCCATTTAATTAATAATTTTGTTGGCCATAAAAGAGAAAATTTAAAAAGGATTAAAGAATTATATGATGTTGACATTGTAGTCGAGCAGGATGATTCAGTTAAAACATATGCAGTAAGAAAAATTGTATAGTTTTATTATGAATAATATTGTTGATTTTTGGAAAACCTTTTAATAGGTGATAAATGTGTGGAAGGTTGTTTGTAAAAAACAATTTATAGATTTTTTAATAACCAGTGCAGGGCTTGTAGTGGGGTCATTTATTATGGCTTGTTCTACAGCCTTTTTCTTATTACCCAATAAGCTTTCAACGGGAGGATTTTCTGGACTCTCTACTATAGCATATTATTTTTTTAATATTCCGCTGGGAACGGTCATGTTTATTTTGAATTTACCATTATTCTTTGTAGCATTTTTCAGGGTTGGAAAAAAATTTGTATTAAAGTCTATTATTGGAACTTTTTTATTGTCTATGTTTATAAATATTTTGGAACGCTTTCCGGCTATTACTACAGATAAATTTTTAGCATGTATTTATGGTGGTATTATCATGGGAATAGGTACAGCAATAATTTTAAAGGTTAATGGCTCTACAGGCGGAAGTGACTTGTTATCATATGTAGTTCGCTCTTTTAATGATAAATTTAAGTCGGGTGACTTAATTATTTGGGTTGATACGGGTATTATTATTTTAAGTATTTTTGTATTTAATGAAATAGAAATTGGTCTATATTCAGCAATTGCTATATTTTTGATGGGAAAAATGATAGATATAGTCTTTGAGGGAGTTAATTTTACTAAGGTTATGTTTATTGTTTCGGATAATTACAATGAAATTGCAAAGATTGTTGGAGAAGATGTTCAAAGAGGAAGTACAGGAATTTATGCAAAGGGAATGCATTCTAATGAGGATAAAATGATGCTTTTATGCGTTGGAAAAAGAGGAGAAATTGTTCGAATAAAAAAGATTGCTACAGATATTGATAAAAAGGCATTTATTGTTATTTTTAATGCAAGAGAAGCGTGGGGAAAAGGGTTTGAAAAAGAGCTTTTAAATATAAATAAAAATATTAATAAAAAAACATAAAAATATGGCAAAAAGGCTTGATTTTATCAAGTCTTTTTGATATAATAATGTCTGTTAAAACACACATAAAGCTAGTTTGAAAAGGTGTGCTTGTAAAAATTTAATCAATTACAAGTCTTTGAAAAATGTTTGAAACTTTATGGAGGTAAAAACAAAAAGGGAGGAAATTAAAATGGCAGTAGTTGCAATGAAACAATTACTAGAAGCTGGTGTTCACTTTGGACATCAAACAAGAAGATGGGATCCTAAAATGGCTGAATACATATTCCAAGCTAGAAATGGTATTCACATTATCGATCTTCAAAAAACATCAAAAAAATTAGATGAAGCATATGACTTCATGAGATCACAAGCAGAAGAGGGAAAAACAGTTCTATTTGTTGGAACAAAAAAACAAGCTCAAGACTGCATGAAAGAAGCTGCTGAAAAAAGCGGTATGTACTATGTAAATCAAAGATGGTTAGGTGGAATGCTTACAAACTTTGAAACAATTCAAAAAAGAGTACAAAGATTAAACGAATTAGAAACAATGCAAGAAGATGGTACTTTCGAAGTATTACCTAAAAAAGAAGTTATTCTATTAAAGAAAGAAATGGAAAAACTAGAAAAGAACTTAGGTGGAATTAAAGATATGAAAGAAATTCCAGGAGTTTTATTTGTAGTAGATCCTAAAAAAGAAAGAATAGCAATTTTAGAAGCTAGAAAATTAAACATTCCAGTTGTTGGTTTAGTTGATACAAACTGTAACCCAGAAGATGTTGATTATGCTATTCCAGGAAACGACGATGCTATTCGTGCTGTAAGCTTAATAGCTGATTGTATGGCAAATGCTATAATCGAAGGAAGACAAGGTGAATCTTTTGAAACATCTGCAGAAGATGCAAATGCTGAAGAAGTTACAGAACCAGAAAGTATTGAAGAAGTTGTAGAAGCAACTGAAGAATAATAAATACATTGATTTTGAAAGAGTGGGGCTTTCTTGCTCTACTCTTTTTTGCCAACAGGGACGGTTCTGGTTGGCAATAAAAAAATAATTGCCAATCAGAACCGTCCCTGTTGGCAAAATTTAAAGGAGGAATTTAAAGATGGTAACAGCAAGCCAAGTTAAGGATTTAAGAGAAAAAACAGGTGCAGGTATGATGGACTGCAAAAAAGTTTTAACAGAAACAGACGGAGATATGGAAAAAGCAA
>CAMUZC010000056.1 GCA_947165105.1 uncultured Lachnospiraceae bacterium
AATACAAAAGCACTCCTATAAATGCAGAGTTACTTTTGCATTTATAGGAGTGCTATATTTTTATAACACGGTTCCATCCTATTTTTCTCTTAATTAAATACTTTTAACGCAAGTAATACGTCTAGGTTTATGGCCTAGCAACAATGAGGTAGTTTTTCAAATATGCTTTTCTAGACTAGCTTTCAGCCGGTGGCTAATCCTCTCTAAAGATAGCTTTTATTTTACTTTGTCTCATTTTTGTTTTTTGATTATAGTTCTATTATACGCTTTTTTTTGAGATTGTCAACAGGTTTTATGTGAATTTTATTTTTATAACATAATCATGTTCTTTGTATAGTCTAAATTAGCCATTGAATCATTTCTGTAACCTAATGTATACACATCTGTTGCAAAAATATCAATTTCTAACATTCTTTTATATGTTTTATTAGTATTATTATCCATAAATCTTTTTACAGAAGTTATAACATCCATTTTAGGATTGTTTTGAGAAATTCCAGATAATAGTAATTTTCCTTTTTCATTAAATCCTAAAACTCTAGCATATGGAACAACTTTTTTTGCTGCTTGAACATCTTTTTTAGTAATTCCTAATAAAGCGAATACTAATATTCTTTGAATCCTTGTTTGAGTATATCTTTTTGTTTTTACCATATTAATAAAATCTTTAATATTATTGCAAAAATTAGCAGCATTTTTTATTGTATTTTCTAATCCTTCTGATACATCTGGTAATTCTGCAATTTCATTAACTGTCATTCTTCTTAACGTATAGAATATTTCTTTTTCAAATTGTTGAATATCTAATACAACGTTCCCTACTTCATATTCTCTTAAAATAGTTTCATATGTAGGGCGTGGTACAACTTTAATCAATCCTGCAAACTCTTTATTCATGACCATATTTCTAATAGCAGTTGCACTTGCGAAATCATCTACAATAACATTATCATTATAATAAACTTTCTCTCTTTTTATTGCTATTGGAGTAATTTTACTTTTTAACATTTTCAAAGCTTTTAAATATTCTACCCCTAATATATTGTTAGGACTATTTAATATATCTTTATATCTAACTTCATCATTAAGATATTTTATTAAGGCTTGTTCCCTTGCTTTTGGAAAAGAAACGCCTTGCTTTAGTTCTTCTCTTAGCATATTTACATATTCTTTTGGTTCTTCTGTGATTATTGTAGCTAGATTATTCAACGCGGCAAAATCATCTGTTTCAGTACCAAAAGAAATTGTATCAACAATTCCTAGGTTTTCTAAAATTTTTACAGCACCGTGTAGCAAAGCTTTCTGCACTAGATACACTGTAAATGGTTGGTAATTCTAAAACTAAATCCACACCACTTGCTAAAGCCATTTGAGTCTTTGTCCACTTATCAACTATAGAGGTGTTTCCTCTTTGAACAAAGTTTCCGCTCATAACACAAACAACAAATTTTGCTCCGGTTAGTTCCTTAGTCTTTTGTATATGGTATAAATGTCCATTATGAAATGGATTATACTCAGCAACTATTCCCAAAACCTCGCTCACAACTTTCCTCCTCTCTGATTCTAGTAGATTTTTTGCGAAAAATCTTGTATATAAAAAACTTTACTGTTATAATATCATAAACACAAAAAAAATCAATAGAAAGCGAGGAAAAACATGGAAGAAGTTACAATATACACAGATGGAGCATGTTCAGGAAACCCAGGTCCTGGAGGTTGGGGTGCTGTTTTAATGTACAAGGGAAATAAAAAGGAAATATCAGGTGCCAGCCCAGACACAACTAATAATATAATGGAAATAACTGCTGTAATTGAAGGTCTTAAAATGCTTAAATTTCCTTGCAAAGTAGATTTATATAGTGATAGTGCTTATGTAGTAAATTGTTTTAACCAAGGTTGGATTTATAACTGGATGAAAAAAGGTTGGAAAACAGCAAATAATGAACCTGTTAAAAATAAAGAATTATGGCAAGAATTATATAATTTGACGCAAACACATAAAGTTACATTTATCAAAGTTAAAGGTCACAGTGACAATGAATATAACAACAGATGTGATGAATTAGCAAGAAATGCAATTTTGACACTATAAAATATGTATTAATTTTAAACTTATTTAATAAAAAAAAGACACAAATTAATTTTGTGTCTTTTTCGTTTATACTTTATTCAGTTCTTAAAGCCTCAACCGGATCCTTCTTACTAGCTACTTTAGATGGTATTAATCCTGCAATAACAGTTAAGATAACACTTATTAAAACAAGCACAATTCCTCCTGCTACTGGTAATGAAGCAATTCCAGAAACTTTTGCTAATGATTTAATAATAGCGTTGATTGGAATATTCAAAAGTAATGTTACACCAATTCCAATTAATCCTGCTGCTAATCCTACAATAAGAGTTTCGGCGTTAAATACTCTTGAAATATCTTTCTTAGAAGCACCAATTGCTCTTAAAATTCCAATTTCTTTTGTTCTCTCTAATACAGAAATATATGTTATTATTCCTATCATTATTGATGAAACTACTAATGAAATAGATACAAATGCGATTAGTACATAACTTATCATATTTACAATAACAGTTACAGAATTCATCATCATTCCTACCATGTCTGAATATTCAATAACATTTTCTTCTTTTCCTGCTTCCCTTTGTTTGTTATTATAGTTTTCGATTTCCTTAGCTATAACATCTTTTGAAGCGAAATCTTTTGGATAAATATTTATTGTTGCAGGTTTTTCTAAATCAACCGCTCCTAATCTTTTTAACACTTTTTCATATGTTGCATTATTGTTTTTTGTATATGTTGACATTAAATTTGCTAATTCTTCTTGGCTTAAATTTGCCATGTATGCTTTTTGTTCTGGACTTAATGAGTTAAAATCAAAATTTGAATTTGATTTAGCAATTTCAGTATCATCTTTAAATGCCATTCCTGTAAAAACATTTACTTCTGGATTAGCTCTTTGTTGTGTTACAATTTCTGAATCATTTACTTTGTTTATTACATATTCTGTTAGTTCCTTAGTATAACCAATTTCTCCTGCTGTGTCTTGCAAATTGCTTCCTTCTTTTGGTTTGATTATACCAACAACTTTAATAGATTCAGCATTTTGTAATTTTTCTTTCATATAAGCTTCATCACTTGATTTATCAATCCATATTCCATTAGCTTTTTGATAATAATCTGTATTTAATAATAGCTTATATGAAAGTTTTAATAAATCCTCATATGTATATTCAGCTGTCTCTTGTTTTGCAACTTCTTCACCTTTTTGTAGGGCTATCATTGTTGCTTTTAAATCAGATTGATCTTTTAGACCTAAAGAATATAATGTATAGTCGCTAATTTCATAATTCTCGTCAACTATTAATACTACTTCATTATATTTTTCTGGCATTTTTCCAGCTAGAACATCATATTGTGAATTGATTAAATCTTTGTTATCTAATAATTCTCTCCATACATCAGATGAACCAAATGACATTGAGAACATTGATGTATTTGACTCCTCATCATTATCAGTTGTTGAACCAAATCCAATGCTACTCATTACAGTACTTGGGTTTACTTGAACTATTCCATCTGCTATATCTTCTTTATATAAGTTTAAATCTAAATTATATGCGTATTGAATGGCGTTTGCATTGTCTTTTATTGTTGTATTTTCATTCTCTATATATTTCTTAAATTCTTCTAGATTATTTGTTTTCATTTTTGTTGATAATGTGCTTAACATGTTACTCATTATATTTCTTGAATATATTTTTCCATCATTGCTACGTTCAACCTTGTTATTTTGCTCTTCCATCATTGATGTCATCATACTTCCCATATCAACACTTTCTTCTTGAATTGATATTGGATATGAAGATAATGTGTCTTCCTGTACTTTTTGTATGTATTTTTGTACACCATTAGATAAAGACAGAATTAATGCAATTCCTATTATACCAATACTTCCAGCAAATGCTGTTAAAAATGTTCTTCCCTTTTTTGTCATTAAATTATTTAAACTCAATGATAAAGCTGTAAAATAATTCATTGATGTTTTTCCTGTTTTAGCTTTCATTGTTTCATTTTTTCTATCTTCTTCAGTATATGGATTAGAATCATCCATAATCTTTCCGTCTAATATTTTAACAATTCTTGAAGAATATTTTTCTGCTAACTCTGGATTATGTGTTACCATTATAATTAGTTTGTTTTCTGATATTTCTTTTAAAATGTTCATTATTTGAACACTAGTTTCAGTATCTAAAGCACCTGTTGGCTCATCAGCTAAAATTATATCTGGGTCATTTACCAAAGCTCTAGCTATTGCTACTCTTTGCATTTGTCCTCCAGACATTTGATTTGGCTTTTTGTGAATTTGATCTTTTAACCCTACTTTTTCAAGAGCTGCTATTGCTTTTTGTTTTCTTACTTTTTTTGATACTCCTGATAGTGTAAGAGCTAACTCAACATTTGCTAATACTGTTTGATGAGGTATTAAATTATAGTTTTGGAATACAAAACCAACTGAATAGTTTCTGTATGCATCCCACTCTTTATCTTTGAATTTCTTAGTAGATTTACCATTTATAATCAAATCACCACTGGTATATCTGTCTAACCCTCCTATAATATTTAATAAAGTTGTTTTTCCACATCCACTTTGCCCTAAAATAGAAACAAATTCGCTTTTTCTAAACTCTAAATTGATTCCTTTTAAAGCTTGAACTTTCATATCTCCTGAAAGATAATCTTTTGTTATGTTCTTTAATTGAAGCATTTGTACACTTCTCCTTTCTTTGTAAATTCATCCCCTTGTATCTACAAATCTATCTTGCATCATATGCAACAATCTTTCCAGTATTAGTATTGATAAATTTAGTTCTTTTTGGTTTATCATTTGCTCTATTCCCATATGCAACAATTCTGCCTGTATTTGTATTTTTGTATGATGTATTTGCTAGCACATTATTATATTTTGATACTTGCAACCTTCTCCTTAAATTGCTGTTTGCTAAATTGCTTGTATCTTCGAAATAAAATTCTGGCATTGGCTCTGGCATATTTAAAATTGCAATTGCAATTTTCTTTATTAAGCTTTCTTTTGGCTTTTTAATTTCTTTCACTTTTCTTTCACTGAATATAGTTAAATTATTTGAAATTCTATCAGCTTTTGCCATTTTCTTCATATTTTTATTTTCTTCTGGACTAAATCTTCCTTTTTTTAGATCTCTGTTTAATACATAATTAATTTTAAGTGGTTTGTTCATTTTCTCTCCACTTAACACTTCCTTTATATACATTTTAGCTTGATTAACTTTACCTTCATTTAGTAATATATGTATTATATCAGGATTAACTTTATAAAACTTCTTTTCGTCTACACCAAGTTCGTCAAAAAAGCTAATTCCAAAGTTAAACTGTTTTAAACGTCTTACTGCGCTTGCTCTTTTGGCCCCAAGATGTTTTATGTTATTGATTGTATATTCTTTTGATAAAACTGTTTTACCATCTTGAATACTTTTGTACATATAACTTCCTCTATCAGAATTATACTCAATCTCAATATTCTCATTTTTTCTTTTAATAAATGACCTTTTGCTTTCAAGTTTCATTGCTTTTCTTGATAGTTTTATATATGCTTCTTTTATTTTTTTGTTAACATATGGATCTGCGTAATAATTATTTTCTTTGCAATACTTCTTATATTCTAACTTAGTTCTTCCTAAAACATAAATAAGTTCATTTATATTTTGATTTTTTGTTTTTGCATTTAGTCTAATAATTTTGTTTAAACATTTTTTTGTTTCAATTGCACTAATAGTACCCAATTTTATTCTAAAACTTTTTATCATTTTTTTACAAATACGGTCTAGTTTTTGCTCATATTCACTCTGCTCTATCATTTCATATTCCCCCATTTTTACAATCTTGCCTATTATATATCAGTTATTTAATAATTACAAGTATGTTTTAATAATTATTTTATTCAGTGGCCATGCACAAAACTAATAATTACACATATATTTAAATTAGATTGAATTGGAGGTAAGTATATGTTAACTCTATGTATATCTGGTTTTCTTGCATTTTTAAAAAGTGCCGTTTTTGTTGTAGGATACATATCAAATAATAGTTTATTTCCTGAACCACTTTCTTCAGAAGAAGAAAAAGTATATATTGAAAGATACGAAAATGGAGATGAAGAAGCACGTAATGTACTAATAGAACGTAACTTAAGATTAGTTGCTCATGTGTGTAAAAAATATGGAACTACAAATGTTGAACAAGATGACTTAATTTCAATTGGAACAATTGGTTTGATAAAAGGAATAAAAAGTTTTGATTCAAGTAAAGGGGTACGTCTAGCAACATATGTCTCTCGATGTATTGAAAATGAAGTTTTAATGCATTTAAGAGCAACAAAAAAATTAAGTGCTGAAGTTTACTTAGAAGACACAATTGGAAAAGACAAAGATGACAATACAGTTTCTTTGCAGGAAGTACTTGAAAATGATGAACGTAGTATAGAAGACGAAGTAGATTTAAAGTTTAAAATAAAAGAATTGTATCAAAAAATGAAAGAAGTTTTAAAAGATCGTGAAAAAACAATTCTAGAAATGAGATTTCGGACTTGATGGTAGAAAACCCAGAACCCAAAATCAAATTGCAAAATTACTAGGAATTTCCCGTTCATACGTATCGCGCATTGAAACTAAAGCTATAGATAAGCTATCAAAAGAAATTGAAGAATAGCCTGTTATATTGGCTATTCTTCAATTATAACTATTTTATTTGTTATCTTTTTTCTTTTTGTTCAGTATTTTATCAATTTCCCTAAAACGTTTTATTTTTTGAGTTGTCGTTTTTTCCAATGGTTCTGTTGTAATTATTAATTCTTTTATTCTTTTGAATACAGGTAAAGTTTGATTTATTGTTTTTATATCTTCCCAAATTAGTTTTTCATATTCTTTATTTGTTTTATCTCCAAATCTTTCTTGCATAAGTTCCTCATCATAAACTACTTTTACTCCTAAAGCTATTTCTTTCTTAGAGTTTTCTCTTGGGAATAGAATACTTTCTTGAACATATGGCAATCTATTAATCAAAAACTCAATATCAGAAGGATACACATTCTCACCATTTTTTAATACTATTACTTCTTTTTTTCTTCCTGTAATATATAGGAATCCGTCTTTATCAAAGTACCCTAAGTCACCTGTATAAAACCATCCATCTTTTAGAACTCTATTTGTTTCTTCTTCATTTTCATAGTATCCCATCATAACATTTGGCCCTTTAGCTACAATTTCACCAATTTTGTTTTCTTCGTCTGTTTTCGTTTCAACTGCTTCATTTCCTTTAGCTATGGCTATTTCATTATCATTTTCGTCAACAATTTTTAATTGTATATTATATGGGTTTCTACCAACACTTCCAGGTCTTTTCTGTTTATCTGTTTCTGCTGAAAGAACTGGAGATGTTTCAGTTAAGCCATACCCTTGAATTGTTGCAATTCCAAAAGTATTGTATCCATCTATTACTTCTTTGTTCATAGCTGCTGCGCCAAAATACATGATACGTACTTTGCCTCCAAGTTGGTCGATAACTGATTTAAAAATCTTTCTTCTTATATCTATATGCAAATATTTGTATAAGAAATTTGAAATTTTTCCCATTCTCTTTACAAGTTTGGTCTTTCCTTGTTTTTCAATTCCATTTTCAATCTTTTTATAAATTGATTCTAGTACTAATGGAACTGCTACAATAACACTAACTTGATATTCAACTAGATTCTTAGCTATATATTTTAATCCATCACAGAACGCCACTGTAACTCCACAATAAAATCCATATAAAAATGTAATTGTACATTCAAAAGTATGATGTAATGGTAAGAATGAAAGTAATACATCGTCTGGATACATCTTAACAATTCTTGCTATTCCTACAACATCTGAGCATATGTTTCTTTGAGAAAGCATTACTCCTTTTGGTTTTGATGTTGTTCCTGATGTGAATAGCAGAACGCTTAGTTTTTCGCTATCTATAGTTATTTTACTATATCTTTCATCTCCATTTTCTATTAGTTGTTTTCCTTGTTTAACTAACTCATCAAATGATAAAATTCCTTTATCTTCTTTTTCTAAATCCATATTTATATATGTTGTTAAGCTAGTATCATTTGATTCCTTTATTTTATCAAATATTTTAGAATACTTATTTTCAAAAATTACCGCTTCTGCTTTACTGATTTTGATTAGATTTTCAATTTCACCATCTGGTAAAGCTTTATCTAATGGAACTATTACCATATTTCCTGTAGTAACTGCAAAATAGCTTGTGCACCATTCATATCTATTATTTCCTATAATAGCAACTTTCTTATTTTCTAATCCTAAGTTCAATAATGATGTTGAAAAAGCTTCAACTTCTTTCTTTATTTCCTTATATGTTTTTTGAATAACACATTCATTACTTTTACCCAAATTTCTTTTAAATTTATATGCTATATTGTCCGGATATTTTTCCACAGATGTATCAATTAGCTCTCTAAAGTTATTTATTACGTGAGCATCATAAATCTCATTATTAAATTTCATTATACAAGCCTCCTATATTTCCAATATGTTTCATTATATATAAAGCTTGAATAAAAATCAATGTTTTCGACCAAGTATTTTATTTATTATTTTTTTAACTTTTTTAGTACCATTATTATGTTATAAGTGCTGATTGCAATCAGATTTCCAGCTGATATATATATAGAACTATCTTCGCCCGTTTTAGGAAGTTTTTTCTGTTTTGTAACAACTACCTTTTTTTCCTCTTGTGGAGCTTTAATCTTCTCATTCTCTATTTTCACTTCTTGAGTTTTATCAACTATTACTTCTACTTCTACATCTTTATTTGGAAGGATGTATTCCTCACCATTTTCTACCTCTGTTAATTTATATTTCCCGATTATTAGTTTTTCAAATACTAATTCTCCATTACTATCTGTAGTTCCTTCTTTAATAGTATTGTTTTCTTCGTCTCTTAGCTGAAATTTTACATTTGCAATTTTAATTTGGTTATTGTCTTTATCAACCTTTATTACTTTGATATTTCCAGTTTGTTTTTCATTTTTTATTTCAATTTCTTTCTCTTCGTTATAACTTAATTTGATTTCATACTCATTATTATTTAATTTATATTTTTCTAAAGGTTTTACTTCTTTTATTTTTATGGTTTCTGGTCTTAAATTAGCAATTACTATTTTCCCATTTTCATCTGTTGAGTATATATTTGATGTTCCATCTGCATAAGTTACTTGAAATTTAACACCTTGCAAAGGCTTTTGAGTTTCAACATCTGTTTTTAATATTGTTAATCTTGACTTATTAACTTGCGCATAAATTTCTGAATTTAATGACACTTCTGAATACGAATTATTGCATAACGCATAATCTTGGCATCCTTCTATTTGTGATGTACCATAATAGATTGGATAGTTTTTTTGCGTTACATTTACTAAAATATTTCCTTTTATATCTTCAGTTTCAAATTTTTTTGATATCATTATTTTAAACTCTTCTCCACCATTAAAAATATGTTTTTCATTTCCTTGTATATCTGCCACAAATGAACCTGCAGGTAAATTTTCTAATTTATCAATAACATATTTAGAGATTTCAGATTGAGACACAACTTTAAATGTTTGAGAATAAAAATCATCATTTTCATCTCTAAGTTCCGTTACTTTCTTTATTGAAGCATTTAAAAACTGCTTACGTGTTTCTGTTCCGTTTAATCCAATATCTATTAAATTGAATAATGCATTTAACGTTTTATTTCCTCTTCTTTGTATATCTTCTATTTTTTCTCCATTAATAGCAAATTGCCCAACACAATATAGTTCTCTTGCTTGTTCTAGTGTATAGCCCCTTAAAATGGAGTTAATTGCTTGCATTGTAGCAAAATAAGCATCATCGGCAGTTTCGACTCCTAAATCTTCTACAGTTTTATTGGGATATCCATTTTTTAATACCCTCCAAATCTTATCATCTTCTAGTAAGTTATTAATTTTTACATTATATGTCTCTTTTTCTCCAGATACATATCCTACTCCAGGTAATCCTGGAGATAAACAGTATGCTATATATCTTTGTCCATCTGTATCTGTATAATATGTTTGGTTATATGTTAAATATACCCATTTATTTCCATTCCATTTTTGTATACAATAATATCCTAACGCACCCCTTTCCAGGCTTTTTGTTTCTCCTATATTTGCTGCTTTTACTTTTGTACATATTATAAATATTTGTATCAATAGCATAATAATCGCTATTAATGTTTTAATAATTTTACTTTTTAACATAAATTATACATCCTTTCTATTTTGTTATACTTCTACGCCTCTAACACATAATCTATAATCAGGCTGCCCGTTTATACACGTTATAAGCGTTATAGTATTTTCTTTTTTTTCATAACTATCGTTCTTTACAACTTTAGACCAATCAGTATCATTTATCTTGTCAACACTCTGAACTTTATATACCTTTTCTCCAAATTGAGTTTTATATTTTATTTGATCGTTTATATTCAATGTATGAATATCTTGAAAATAATGCATACTTGTACCACTATTATGAGAAGCTAAAGATACATTCCCATTCCAATAATCGCTTTCCGGAAAATGCCCAATAGATGTCTTCATTACTTCTTGTGTTGTACCCTCTTTAACAGGAGCTTCTATGTCTAGTTTTTCTATGTATAAAATGCCTATTAT
>CAMUZC010000057.1 GCA_947165105.1 uncultured Lachnospiraceae bacterium
TGGATAGGTTGATTGAGGCTTTGAAGAAAGCATATGAGATGTTTAGAAAATATATGCAGTAGTATAGTGTTGAATCCGTCCAAACTTTGAATTATGTAATTTTAGAAAATATTATTAACACTTCGTTCGTTTACTGGCGTTGGAGTTTTGGAGAAAGACTTTAGGTGGGAGCGCCAAACTGCGCACTCCACTGCGTGTTAATATATTTTCTAAAATTACATAATTCAAAGTTTGGACTACTCTACAAATTTAGTTTTGTGATATATTTTCGGAGGAGGAGAGAAAAAGTGGAAGATTTAACTGATGTTTATAATGATTTGATTATGGAACATAGTATGAATTCTTATAATAAGAAAAAGTTGGAAAGTGCTGATTTTTGCGAGTTAGGACATAATCCAAATTGTGGTGATGAAATTACTTTGGAAGTTAAGATGAATGGAAATATTATTGAAGATATGGCTTTTCATGGACATGGATGTGCTATTTCTCAGGCGTCTACATCTATTATGATTGATACTTTAAAAGGAAAAACTGTTGATGAGGCAAAAGAGATTGTAAAAACATTTATTGAGATGATTAAGAGAGAGACAAAGAGTGAAGAGGAATTAAGAAAATTAGAGGATGCCATTGCATTTAAGAATATTTCTAATATGCCTGCAAGGGTTAAGTGCGCTTTGCTTGCTTGGCATACTTTGGAGAATGTTTTTGAAAAGATGTAAAAAGAAAGGAATAAAAAATGGAAAATAAGAAAGTTTTGTTAGGAATGAGTGGTGGCGTAGATAGTAGTGTGTCTGCACTATTGCTTAAAGAGCAAGGCTATGAAGTAATTGGAGCAACATTAGAGTTATTTGCTGGAAGTAGTTGTTGCAACTTAAATACATATTTAGATGCTAAAAATGTATGTAATTCATTAGGAATTCCACATTTTACATATGATTATAAAGGCGACTTTAAAAAATATGTAATTGATGATTTTATAAACTGTTATGCTAATTGTAAAACTCCAAATCCTTGTATTGAATGTAATAAATATATGAAATTTGGTTTTATGTATGAAAAGGCAAAAGAACTTGGATGCAATTATATTGCAACAGGACATTATGCTAAAACTGAATATAGTGAAAAATACGGGCGTTGGGTTTTGAAAAAATCAAATGCTGGTAAAAAAGATCAAAGCTATGTTTTATGGAATATTCCAAAAGATTTAATTGAACATGTATTATTCCCTTTAGCTGATTTTGAGAATAAAGAAGAAATAAGACAAATAGCTAGAGATAATAATTTGAAAGTGGCAAATAAGCCAGACAGTGAGGATATTTGTTTTGTGCCTGATGGAAATTATAAAAGATTCTTAGAGGAGAATTCGGACATTAAGCCAAATCCGGGAAATATTGTTAATTCAAAAGGTGAAGTTTTGGGAAGACATACAGGATTATACAATTATACAATAGGTCAGAGAAAAGGTCTTGGAATTTCATATAAAGAGCCATTATTTGTATTAGGCTTTAATAAAGAAAAGAATGAAGTTATTGTAGGAACTGAAAATGAGTTGTATAGTAAAGAAATTATGGTTGGTGAAATTAATCTATTATTAGTTGATGATGTAAAAGAACCAATGCAAGTAGATGTAAAAACAAGATATACAACAAAAGTTGCTAAGGCAACTATCGAACAAGTTGAAGAGGATAAAATTAAAGTTATATTTGATGAACCGCAAAGAGCTATAACACCAGGACAATCAGCTGTTTTTTATGTTGATGATATTGTGTTAGGCGGAGGGAAAATAATTTAAAGTTTTATAAAAAAGAGTTCTAGTATTTACTAGAACTCTTTTTTGCTTTTTCTTTCAAGGTTTGCTTTCACTACTTAAGTTATCGCTTATAAATTCGGCTGCCTCTATCCAAGTCATTTGCTTTGTTTCATCTACATAGTACATAAATTTTTGTAATGATATGTTAAATATGTAGCAGAAATGCAAAATTATTGAAAAGTCAAGACTTGAAGATGTACAGTTTTCAATTTTAGAAAGATAACTTTGTGAAACAGCAGGTCTGTACGGAGAGTCCATAGAATATACAGTTTTACAATTAATACCAAGCAGGAGTCTAAGTATTTTTATAACTCTATTTGGTGATTTTATAACTTCAATATATTCGTTTTCAGGTATCTTCCGTAACAGGGATTCGTGTAACATAAAATATCCCCTTTTAAAGTTTTTTAACATTTTCGATATTCTGACCAAGATTGTTAAACTAATCTAATATCGTTATATAGTATTGGTATTAAAACATACTAAAAGTATATCATATCATTATGTAAATGTCAAAAATTGCAAAAATTATTGACAAAAACATCAACTTAATAGATAATAAATATATGAAAAAATGAGATAATTATACACATGATAAAACCATGAGAAATACAAAGGAGGAAATGTAATAATGTATGTTTTTAACAAGATTACAGTAACACCACAATTACCAGAAAGAATAAAAGATTTATCTAAAATCGCCAATAATTTATGGTGGTCTTGGAACTCAGAATTTTTAAGATTATTTAAACAAATTGATATAGATTTATGGGATAAAGTAGAAAAAAATCCTGTGAAATTTTTAAAGTTAGTTTCTCAAGAAAAACTTAATGATATTTTGCAAGATAATAATTTTTTAAAACAATATGATGAATTGTTAGAGAATTTCAATAATTATATGAATAGCAAAAATACATGGTTTTCTAAAAAATACCCAAACAATAAAAATGATTTAATTGCATATTTTTCAGCTGAATATGGATTAGATGAAATAGTTCAAATTTATTCAGGTGGACTTGGAATTTTATCAGGAGACCACTTAAAATCAGCAAGTGATTTAGGAATTCCATTGGTTGCAGTAGGATTGCTTTATAAAAATGGATATTTCCATCAAAAAATAAATGCTTATGGAGAGCAAGAAACTGAATACAGAAATTTAGATATTTCATCATTACCAATAAAAGAAGTAAAAAATGAAAATGGAGAAGAACTCATCGTTGATGTAAAAATGCCAAAAGCTACATTATATCTAAAAGTTTGGAGAATAAATGTAGGTAGAGTAAATCTATATTTAATGGACTCAGACATTGAGAAAAATATAGAAGAGTATAGAAGTATTACTTCAACGTTATATGGTGGAAATCAAGAAACAAGAATTCAGCAAGAAATTGTTCTTGGAATGGCTGGTACTAAGTTATTAAAGACTTTGAATCTGAAACCAACAGTTTATCACATGAACGAAGGTCATTCATCATTCTTGATTTTAGAATTAATAGACGAAATAATGCAAGAGAGACAAGTATCATTCAATATTGCAAAAGATATTGTTTCATCTAAAACGGTATTTACAACACATACACCGGTTCCTGCTGGAAATGATATATTCCCAACAAGTCTTGTTGAAACATATTTTAATAAAATGTGGGATAAATTTGGAATTACTAAAGAAGAATTCTTGAAACTTGGAATGGCTCCAAAGGCTAAAATAGAAGATAGTGGATTTAACATGGGAATACTTGCATTAAAAGTTTCTGGAAAGAAAAATGGTGTAAGTAAATTACATGGTGCAGTATCAAGAGAATTATTTGCGGAAGTATGGCCAAATATAATAGCACATGAATCACCAATTACATATGTAACAAACGGAATACATACATGCACATGGCTTGCTCCAAACTTGAAGAAGTTATATAATAAATACTTAATTCCATTCTGGCAAGATATGATTTATGATGATAATGTGTGGAAAAATATTAAAAATATTCCAGATAAAGAGTTATGGGATGCACATATAGAAAGAAAAAGAAAATTATTAGCATTAGTAAAAGATAATACAGCTGATAGACTAAAAAGAAATGGATATACATATGATGAGATTGCAAAAGTTGTATCAGGATTAAATCCAAACGCTTTAACAATAGGATTTGCAAGACGTTTTGCAACATATAAAAGAGCAACACTAATTTTTAGAGACTTAGAAAGAATAACTCAAATTCTAAGTGATAGTGGAAAGCCAGTTCAATTAATATTTGCAGGAAAAGCACACCCAGCAGATAAAGAAGGACAAGAGTTAATTAAATTCATAAATGAAATTTCAATGAAACCACAATTTAAAGGAAAAGTATTCTTCTTAGAAGATTACAGCATTGGAATGTCAAGATATTTAATTAGTGGTGTAGATGTATGGCTAAATAATCCAAGAAGACCAATGGAAGCGTCTGGAACAAGCGGACAAAAAGCATCTGTAAATGGAGTAATAAACTTTAGTATTCTTGATGGATGGTGGGCCGAAGGATATAATGCGTTTAACGGATGGAAAATAGGTGTTAACGCTAACTACGACAATTATGAAATTCAAGACAATGATGATAGTGAAAGCATTTACAACACTTTAGAAAAGAAAATAATTCCAAGTTATTACAACAAAAATGATAAAGGATATTCAGATTCATGGCTTAATATGATGAAGGAGTCAATTATAACAACAGGAGGAAGATTTAGTACATCAAGAATGCTTGTTGATTATGTTGATAAATTGTATATTCCTTTATGCAATTTAACAAATAAATACTATCAAGATAATGAAAATGTGGCAAAATACAATGAATGGAAAAGCTTATTATTAAGTAAATTTAACAAGATTGAAATAACACAAGAGCATAACGTAGATAATGAAACTATCGATGCAGGTAAAATCATAAAAGTAAGATGTTCAGTAAAATTGCCAAATGCGAATATAAGTCCAGAGAATATTCAAGTAGAAGTTTATTATGGACAAATTGAGGATAATGGAATTGTTAGCAATGTAACAATTATACCAATGAAGTTAAAAGAAGCGAAAGATGAAGAAAAAACATATCTATATGAAGCACAAGTTGAACTTACAACAGGTGGAGATTATGGCTATACGTTTAGAGTTATGCCTAAACACGAGATGCTGTTAGATGCGGAAAATTTGGATTTGGTTAAATGGATTGAGAAATAATTTCAACAATTGGGACGGTTCTAAAAGTTGAAAAAATGCTAGTTGTGGTGTCGAACTATGTTGAAATAAATAGAGAAGGGTAATATATTAAATTTCGCAGGTTTGCTGGCTCGGCTTTGTAAAAAGGTAAAAGGAACGATAAACAAGAATAGGGTTTTTGTTTAGTATGTTCCTTTTACTTCTTTTTGCAAAAAATGTCGAAAAATCCTTGTAAATAATGCTAATCAATGATATAATATTTAACGTTGATTAAAAGTATATGTGACATATGATTCAGTTTACATATATAATAGTAATGGGAGGAATAGAAATGAAAAGAACAAAAATTGTATGTACTATAGGTCCAGCTACAATGGATAAAGAAGTATTAAAGAAAATGATGTTAGCAGGGATGAATGTAGGAAGATTCAATTTTTCACATGGTTCATTTGAAGATCAAGAGAAGTTTTTTACACCTTTTGTAGAGGCTAGAGATGAATTAGGTTTACCAGTTGCAACTTTATTAGATACTCAAGGACCAGAGATAAGAACAGGAGTATTAGTAGAAAATCCAGTAGTTTTAAAAGCTGATGAAGAATTTACATTAGTAAATGATGAAATAGTAGGAGATTCAAACAAAGTAACTGTAACATATAAGGAATTATATAATGATGTTAAACCAGGAACAACAATTCTAATTGATGATGGAAAAATAGAATTAGAAGTAATTAGAATTGAAGGAAAAGACGTTGTTTGTAAAATAATGAATGGTGGAGAATTAGGAAATAGAAAAAGTATTAATATTCCAGGAACACACATTAATTTACCAGCATTAAAAGAAAAAGATATTCAAGATTTAATTTCAGGATGTAAACATGATTTTGATTATATAGCAGCATCTTTCATCAGATGTAAAGAAGATGTTTTAGCTATTCGTAAAGTTTTAGATGAGAACGGTGGAAATAATATTAAGATTATTTCAAAAATAGAAAGTACAGAAGGAATTGAAAACTTTGATTCAATTCTAGAAGTTACAGATGGAATTATGGTAGCTCGTGGAGATATGGGTGTTGAAATTCCAATGGAGCAAGTTCCAGTAGTTCAAAAAGAGATGATAAAAAAATGTAATAAAGCAGGAAAAATAGTTATAACAGCAACACAAATGTTAGAGTCAATGACAAACAATCCAAGACCAACAAGAGCAGAAGTTTCAGACGTTGCAAATGCTGTATTTGACGTAACAAGCGCAATAATGCTTTCAGGAGAAAGTGCTATGGGAAAATATCCAGTTCAATGTGTTGAAACAATGTCAAAAATTGCAAAAGCTGCTGAAGGTGATATTAATTACGAAAAACGTTTAGGATTAAGAGAAACAGACGCTGAATATGATAACTATGAATTCTACTTAGATAGAGCAATTTGTACAACAGCTAAAAAATTAGATGCAAAAGGAATTTTTGCATTCACAGAAGGTGGAGATACACCAAAAACATTAGCTGGATTTATGCCATGTTGCCCAATTTATGCTGTTACTAAAAATATTAAAACATTTAGACAATTAGCTTTAGTAAATAATGTTATTCCAATTTTAGTTACAGAAGACTGCCAAAATGTAAAAGAAGTTGTAACAAAAGGTGTTGAAAAAGCAAAAGCTAACGGATATATTAAATCAGGAGATGTAATAGCTATAGCTGGTGGAGGAACTGTTTTAGACGGTTTTGAAACAAGCGATATGAATAGAACAATGGGTGGAATAATAAGAATTTAATTATAAATGTGTATAAAAGCAAAACTGTAAAGTTGAAAATGAAAGATTATAAGCTTCAACTTTACAGTTTGTTTTTTTGTATTTATTGAAATAAAAGCAATTTTGTGATAATATAATCAATGTACTAAATTTATACATTAGCTTAGGTCAGAAGTTAATGTTACTCTAATATAATTAAAGGAGGGCTTTAAATAATCAGATAATTAAAATCATACGTAAAAAATGGTACTACTTGTACCTGCTCACTAAGTTACAGGAGGTTTTAGTGAGAAATCCAAAATAAAAAAATGAAAAACTTATTTTTCGCTTTTTTTATAGCAGTGATTGCATTAGTAGGAGTATGTTCTTGTTCCAAAAAATCTGATAGTTCATATAGTTTTGTTAAGTTCCATAACCAGAATTCAACAACAGAAGTTAATAATAATGATGATGAAATTGATATTGATAGTTGGACAATGCCTACATCAGTTGTAACAGAATATAAGGAAAAAACAACTACTACAACTGTTAGAGTTACTGCTTATGTTGCAGGAGCAAATGAAACAGGCCCTAAAGTTGCTAATCAAAGAGTGGGGAGTACACCTAAATATAATGGTAATACTACTCAAATAAAATATAATAATATAACAACTACACAAGTTGTATCAGTTTCAAACAATAATAGAACCAATCAGAACATAATGACAACAAGAAAGAATGAAACCAGCAAAAAAGTTGAGCCTACTATTAAAACTACTGCTCCGAAAAACGCAATAACAACAACCACCACAACAACTACAACCAAAACAATTCCTAAAAACAGCACTGCAACAACATATAGGATTAAATATGTTCCAAGTTTGTATGTTGAAACATCAGGTGAAGAAACATATACGCCTAATGAAATTATTGCAGAAGTTTTCAAGTCAAGTGCAACAATGTGGTTTGAAAATGAAGAGGATTTAAAAAAGGTTGCAGATGTATTAAAATCATTGGATTGTTATAAACTGCAAAAAAACGGAACCTTTAATTTTAATGATTATTTGGCAAAAAAGGGAATAGAAGAAGATCAACTAAAATACCTTGCAAGTGTTCTTATTTATGAAAGTTCAAAAACTTCAAGTGTTAAAATTGATGAAAATACTTTTCCTGAATATAATTCCTATGATGCCGATACAAATGTGTCAAGTAGTAATGGGAATTTAATTCTGACTGCAAATGATAATATAGTATTTTATGTATATGTGAATAGTTATAGTTATAGCATTACTTTTTCACAATACATAACTTACTAATTACAAAATTAACTCGGCTTATGTGAAAACTATATAGTTTACTATAAGCCGAGTTCTTTATATTAAAACTTATTTATTGCAATTGCAATCATTATCCATATCACCTAGAACTTCACTTTTCATACATCCAAATTCACTATTCATACAAGACTTGTTTGCAGTATAAAACTTCTTTTGAGCTAATTTATCTTGAATTCCACGCAAAGCTTCACCAAATCTTTGGAAGTGAACAACTTCTCTTTCACGTAAGAAACGAAGTGGGTCAATAACATCTGGATCATCTTTACATAGGTCTATTAGTTTTTCATAAGTTGCTCTTGCTTTTTGTTCGGCTGCTAAATCTTCTTGTAAATCAGCAATTGGGTCACCTTTAACAGCTAATACAGATGCAGTAAATGGATAACCAGCTGCAGCTTGAGGGTAAACACCCCAACCATGATCAGTATAATAATCACCAAGTCCTGCTTTTTTCAATTCTTCAGGGCATACTCCATCAGTTAATTGATGAACAATAGTTCCAACCATTTCCAAGTGAGCCAATTCCTCAGTACCAATATCATTTAAAATAGCCTTAGCTCTTTCATCAGGCATACCAAATCTTTGAGATAAATATCTTAGAGAAGCGGCAAGTTCGCCATCAGGACCACCATATTGACTAATTATAAACTTAGCCAACATAGGATTTTTACATTTAATTTTAATAGGATATTCTAAAACTTTATTATAAGTCCACATATTATTTGCACTCTCCTTCCCAAGGCCAAGGACCTTCAAGCCATCTCCATTTTTTACATGGATACATTATAGATAAAGGTCCATATACCTTTTGATATTGATCTTCCAAAGCTTTAAATCTTTTTGCATATTCATTATGCAAACAAAGAGCTTTTTCATCATCTGGATGAGTATCAAGGTATAAACCAAGCTCAATTATGGCAAATCTATAACATTTCAATTGTTTCTTTAATTCTTCCATAGTAGCCTCATTTGCATTATTATTTGGCATATTATTTAATTCAAATTCATATTTGCAGGTACATGCACAATCCCTTTGGTTAGGGCACATACCGCAGTCACACTTATCATTACAGTCCATTATCTATTGCACCCCTTTCCAATTTTATTTGTAGCCTTTATAAACTCTATTTCTTCAATACTTTGACATGGAACATAAGGACTAACAAGTTCAGGGAAGATAGTTCCCATTTTTAGTCCAACACAAGGTTTAAATGTTTCATCCATATATTGATAAGGAACATAGCTTTGTGCTAAAGTTGCGTTTTCTGGAAATACAGGCATACTTTCATCAAAACCACAACTGCATGAATATTCATCATTGTCAAATGCTGATAATGTGTTAGCATTATCACAAACATCTTCTAATATGTCAGAAATATCTTCATTGTTCATATTTGGACATTTGTTACAATGACAATGCTTATGATTTCTTCTATACATACATTTTCCTCCTTTTTTTGTATTGTATAGTACATAATATGATAGAATTTGACAAAATGTTAATAAAAAGAAAAACAGAACCTTAGTAAAGGTTCTGTTTTCTTTTAAATTTAACTCATGAATAGTTCAGCTTCTCTTCCGAGAACCTGCACTATGTCAGTATGTGCAGTGCCTGTCAGATAATCCTGACTAAGAACCACAACAAGATACTGATCATCGATGATAGCGCAGTCAGATGCGCTAGTATAACTAGTGCCGTCACACCAACCTGATTTGTGCAGATAATTGTGCCAATTGTCCATTCCCTGTACGAGATAGCAGTATGCTGTGTTAGAGAGCATCTGCTGAAGAGTGGTGGAGTAATAGCTTCCACTATTAATATACTGATAAATAGAGAGCCACTCATTTTTCCTTTGCTCTACTGATACCGTACCATACTGCAGTCCATAAAGCTGCTGTCCGCCAATAGAATTAAGGAATACCTGGTATCCGTCAAGAGAAAAACGTGAAACAAGAATGTTGTAGGCAGTATTATCAGATATTGATAACAACTGGTTCAGCAAATACGCAATTGTGTATTCTGAGCCTATTGCATCATTTTTGATATTACCACTGCCATCATTTCTCATTTCATCCTGGTACTGCAATTTTTCGCTCCAAATGTCGATTCCTTCAAGTTCACAACATTTCAGAACATACATTGCGTAAGGAGCCTTAACAGTGCAAGCACCTGAAATAGGTGAGT
>CAMUZC010000058.1 GCA_947165105.1 uncultured Lachnospiraceae bacterium
CAATGAAGATGGAAGTGTTACAGTTCCTGAAGTACTTAGACCATATATGGGTGGAATTTCTGAAATTCGTCCTAAGTAATTAAAAAAGGAGTGAAAAAAATGTTAATTAAAAATCCTAAAATAGAAATATCTGCAACATCCCCAAAACAATACCCTACTTCTGGACTTCCAGAAATTGTTTTGGTAGGAAAATCTAATGTTGGAAAATCTTCTTTTATTAATACTATGATTAACAGAAAAAAATTAGCTAGAACTAGTAGTGAACCTGGAAAGACAAGACAAATTAATTTTTATAATATGGATGATAAGTTCTATTTTGTTGATCTTCCTGGTTATGGTTATAGTAAAATGTCTAAAGTTGAACAAGAAAAAGTTAATCATTTTATTGATGAATATTTACATGTTAGAAAAAACATTTCGCTTATAATCTTGCTTATTGATATTAGACATGAACCTGGAGCTAATGACAGAATGATGTATGATTACATAATACGCTCAGGATTGCCATTTATGGTACTTTGTAATAAAGCTGATAAAATAGCTGTTACTAAAGTAGAAAACGCTGTAAAAGTCATCCAGAACGATTTAAACCCTATTGGTGATTTTACTTTCATGCCATTTTCTGCTGAGAGAAAGATTTATAGTGATGATGTGTGGGAAATATTGGAAGAATATATTTAAATAAAATTAAAGCATGCAAGTTTAAACTTGTATGCTTTTTAATATTGAACCTCAAACCAAGTGAATGCACCTATATTTCTCAAACTCATAATCAGCAACTTTTTTGTCAAAAACATCATACGTATGTGCCGCTATAAAAGTATTATAAATGCTGTCGCCATTTTGAATTACTACAAGCCCATGAGAGAATCGGATTCCATCAAAGCTCAATTGAATGATATCCCCTATTTCTAACTTATCAATTGCAGTTTCCTCTCCCCTTGGTCCCACTCCTTGATTTGAAATTAAGAAATTATATAAAAACTCCACTCCTGTCCAAGATGGAGATTTATCATTAGCATTTATATAATACCAACCATTTAATCTGTTATAATTCATTTGCCCACATCCTGCATAAATGCATTGCGATACGAAATTTGTGCAATCTCCCCCAATGTATTCGTAGTTATAGTATCTTGGATTTCGGGATAATGCCCATTTTTGTGCATATTTGTATATGTTTGCTCTGTTATATTTTGGCATAAAAATCACCTAATACATTATATTATATATAAATAATGTATTAGGTGATTTTTTGCTTTCATATTTGACTATCATAATCTCTAATTGATATTTTCAAAAACAATTTCTTCAACATCTCTTGCTATATTATTAACAAAACTCTTTCCAATTGGATATGCGTGAATTACATTTTCATTTTCATCATATGTTAATTTATCTACATCACTGGCTATTATTTCAATTGTAACATCATTTTCATAATTTAAAAGACATAATCTATCTTGTTCGTCAATATAGTAACGATAATATCTATACATACTTCCTTTTTCTATTTTCAAGAAATCTTTAGCATAAAATGTTTTATTTCCAAATGTTTGTTTAACATAAACATCATCTTTATATGTTTCATAATCTTTCATCATTGATGTATGAGGCTCTGCATTAGCAGGTGCATCTGATCTATATATCATATACACGTATTTTACACTATTTCCTTCTGCATAACTTCCTAAAAATTCATGAGGTATAAAATCAGCTTTCAATTCTGTATTTCTAACTTCAATGCTAAATAAGTATTCATCATCGCTTACAATTTTAAAATTATATGAATCTCCTTCATCTTCTTCACCTAAATCACCAATATCAACTTTATACTTGTTCTCCCATGATTGTGGAAGTTTGATTTTAAATGCATCACATGTATACCATATTGATTTACCTGATACATTATTATGTCTTGTATTATTTTTTTCAACATTTTCATCTGTTGTTTTTATATTTTTGTATTTATATTCTTGACTAAATCCATTTTCTATTAAATCACTATCTGATTTTGTAATTTCTAATCTAACTTTTTCATTTTCAAAGTTCATTTTTCCCTCTAGAACCATACCATCTTTTTCTTTGTCTGTTTTAAATGTAGCTTCATTATCACTTACCAAAGTAGCTGTTAAATCATCAAAAGAAGCTGTTCTAAAAATTGCAAAATCAAATTTTATTGTATTGCCATCTATACTTTTAATCCATAATGAATTTGCGTCATCTTTATCTGACCAACGTGCAACATAATCCTGTGACAGATTATATGTTTTACTATCCTTATTATTTTCTTCTCCTTTGATTATTTCTTGAGTTTTATTTATTATTGTATCTCCTTTTCCTGAAATAACAACACCTGCAAAAACTCCTAGAATTAATACTAGTATCAAAACAATTATTGATAATGTTATTGTTTTAACCTTTACACTTTTTTTGATTTCATTTTCTTGATTACTCATTTTATCCACCCTTTCCACTTTACTTTTATTATACCTATTAGACAATTTAATATGTCTTATGGTTCATTTTTAATTGTTTTTGAACAAAATCCATGATTCATTATTCTTTACAACATTCAAGTTTTTACCTTTTACTATAATTGCTTCAACTACATAATTACCTTCAATGCCATTTATCGTATGCTCACTCAATTTTTCTTCAATTGTCTCTGCATTTTTAGCAATTAGTTCAAAACCAACAACATTCTTTTCTATATTTCCATCTCCATTATATGTAACATGATAAACATCTCCATTATCATATAATCTTACTTCTTGCATTGAACTTCCAGCCCAACCACTTGGAGATAATTTCTTTATTACTCTGCTAGTTGTATTATTTTCCGCAATATTTGTTTTATTGGCATATACATAATCTCCACGATTATTGAAATCTTGTAATCTATTATCAATCTTTACAGTCGCTTTAATTCCAATTGAATCATTTTGAGAAACATTACTAAATCTCATTTGTGCGGAACCTGTTGTATCTCCTCCAGCTGTCCATGCTGTAAAATCAAATGTAACATATGATGTTCCAGCAGCTACATCTTGTTTGATGTTTGTTATATTTTTAGTTTCAAAAATTGTATCATTTTGAACATCATTTACTGTACTAATCTTAATTGTTGGCTTTCCACTTCTATCAAATTTTATTTCATAACAATATATTGTTTGACCATATTTAATTTTAAAATTTTCATTTTTGTAGTATGAATTTGCAAGTGTTGAAAATACTGAATAATCTGTATTTTCTTGTAATTGATTATTTGTTTGTTGTTTTGTTGTAACCTGATTAATAACTTGCTCATTTCTGTTTTTAAACACTATATTTTTATCTAAACTGTAAATCTCATATTTATCACCTACATAAACAGAAATTCTACCATCAGCATTATCTCTTGCCGTCCCGTTAACACCTGTTGCTATACATTCTTCGTTATAATTACTCTTTCTTATCCTATAAAAACTATTATTTTTCTTACAATAAATAAATTCTTTCTCACCATTCACACTATAAAAATCGACACTATCAACAGTAAAATCACCTTTCCCATCATCAACAATGGCTTCTTTATTATGCGCTTTAATATATTTTTCATTTAATCTGTTAAAGTTTACTGTTTCTTTATCATTCCAATTATTTACCATACCAATTTCGATTTCTTTTCTTAAGCCATCACTTCTTATTGCATTTACATATTCATAATCAGTATTAGAATATGAGTATTTTCTTGATTTTTGTTCGAATTCAACAACATCATACAATCCTTCTAATTTTGTAGCCTCAAAGTAGAATACATTATTTCTATAACAATGTAAATCAACATATTGTACTGTTCCATCTTCCATTAAAAGGAATACATATGGCATTCCAGCTCCACCAATTTCTCCTATAAATATGTCTGAAACATTTTCTGTTATATTTGCTACTTTATAACAATCTGTTGATTTAACTTCAACATCGAATTGATTCCAATAAGTTGATGTTAAATTTATTCCAATATCTTGTTTTCCAAGCATATATACTTTTACAAAACCCTTCTCTGCTTCTTTAGTAATTTTCTCATTCGAAACTTCTAATTTTTCATTTTGTACTAAATACTTTTGATTATATATTATAGTTTCTGTTTGACTATTTGAATTATTTCGACCTCTATTGAAATACAAAGCAGAACCACCAACTAAAACTACAGTAAGCGATACCGCTGCTACACTTAATAATCTGTTAAGCTTTTGATAAAAGTTTACTTCTATTATCTTTTTGGCTGTATTATTAGATTTTTCTTTTATCTCGTGTATTATAGTTTGATCATTATTATTTTCAATATTTTCTACAGAAGTATTTCTAAACTGATTATTATAGTGCTTTGGATTAAAATTTTCAAAAACAGAATTTGCTTTATCTGAAATTTGATTGTCTTTTTTAAACTTAGCTTTAATAATTTTATCCATTTGTTCATCTGTTAATCTGTTCATAAAACATCCTCCTCACTTTTTATAATTTCATAAATTTTACTTCTCGCTCTTGATAATCTTGACTTAACTGTCCCTTCTGGGATATCTAAAATCATTGCAATTTCATTTACTGAGTAATCATTGTAATAATATAAAACAGTTATTGTCTTTAAATCATCATCTATTTTTGTTAAAATATTTTCAACTAGCGATTCTGAATTATAGTTGTCATATGATTTTAAACTATCATTTGTGTTATATTCATCTATATCAGTTACTTTTGAATAAATCCTTTGATTTTTATTAACTATATCATAGGATTTGTTAATTAAAATTCGTATTAACCATGTTGAAAAAAATTGATTGTTTTGAAGCTTATTTAAATTGGTATATGCACTCATTAAAGCATTTTGAATAGCATCGCAAACATCATCTTCATTTTTTAGGATAGATTTTGCAACTTTATACATTTTCAATTTATTTTCTTCAATTAGTTGCTCAAAAGCCTCATTATTACCTAATTTTGCTTCTTCTACTAAATTCATTTTTTTCTCCCCTTATCTTCATTTTTCCTGCTTATACTTATTAGACTGAACTATTTCTCACTCGGTTCATTTGATTCACAAAAAAATTTAATTAATAAGCATGACCTTAAATAAATTATAAACATAAATTTTATAATTTGCAATACCATGTGTTGCCATTTTTTGGCAATATTATTATTTGCTTATTTTGGTTACAATATAAGCAAAATAAACGATTTGAGGTGATTTTATAATGAATAGTAAAAAACAGGAAGATAAATTTACAATAGAAAAAGAAAAAAATGCAAACAGAAGAATAATTATAAGGACAACCGAAGATATGGCTGACGAGATTTTTAAAATTGCCAAGGAAAATAACGTCAGTGTTAACAATTTATTAGTAAGCTGTATTAGATACGCTTTGGACCATAGATAATGCCCTTATAATTTATTCCTATGACCATTAGACAATAGAAATTTTTGTATGGTTCAATCAATTTATAATTTTCTTAAAATTTTTAATAAAAAAAGAACGATTCCAATTACCTCAATTTGAATCGTTCTTCTTTTAATTTATTTTTTTAAATCAACTCTATTTTCTAAAATATCAGTTCCAACAGCAGTTTTAGGATCAACAGTATACCATGCTGAAGTACTATTATGGTCTCCCATATTATCATATAACTGAATTGAAATAGTTCCATCATCGTTTACTTGTGAAGCAGATTGTGATGGTCTATATCCAGTTTCTTTCTCATAATAATCTAATGCCATTTTTTCAAGTTCTTTAGCTGTATAAGTCCCCTTTGTGTTTGTATTATTTGTACTTTCTATATATTTATTATCAATATAATCTTTAACTAAATTATATGGAATTATAAATTTAAATTCACCAGATGCACCACTTGCAATTTCGTATTTAGGAATTTCAACACATACTATTCCATCTTCAACTAAATATCCATTTAATTTCTCAATTGCTGAATTTATTATTTTTTGAAAATCACTTCCATGCATTTCTAATACTTCATTATATCTTGAGTCTTTTTTCAATTCATCATAAACATATTTTTTACATGCCTCAATATATTTGTCTTTTGATGTAACTAGATTTTTAATTTCAATTACATCACCAGTTTCTAAATCAAATGAAACACCACTAGTATTTCCCCAGCTTACTCCGCCAAGTCCACCTTCAAAAATATATTCAAAAGTTACTAATTTGTTTGTTAAATAAATTACTTCATATGTTTGATGAAATCCTATGTCCTCTGGCCCATATCCACCATTATTTTGACTTGCTTCATTCATATTATTTAATAGTTCTTTTATATAATCATCCTCTGTTTGTGCATTAATATCTACCCAAACTCTGCTATACCAATCTTTTAAATATTTTTCCATTTTTTCGGCAGCTGCTGAACTTATTCCTGAAATTTCAGGAACATCTTCATTACATACAAAGCATGCTCCACCTACTGTTATATTTCTTACTCCTCTTGTATTATATCTTACTTTAAATGAATCCTTTAAATTAGTGTTGCTTGAAACATCATTACTGTCTCCGCCTTTGCCTGAAATATCTTCTTTTTTATCTTTATCTTCGTCTTCTACGTTATCTTTTTTCTCATCAGCTTTTTTTTCTGACGAAAGATTTAACGATTGTTTTACATCATCGAAAAGAGTTGTAATATCTTTTCCAGAAATCAATAACCATGATAAGATTCCAATTACTATTGCCATAATCACAATAATTATAATTAGAATAATTTTTGATTTTCCGCCTTTTTTCTTTTTATTCGTTCTTTTTTCTTCCATCCACTTTACCTCCCATATATTTTCTTTTGTTAAAAAAACTTTCAAAAAAATTATAACATTTGTCAAAAATATAGTCAATTGCACAAAAAAATCCAAGTACTTAATACTTGGATTTTCTCTCATTTTATTAAACTAAAGCTAATATAACAACTTCAGCAGCGTCTCCTCTTCTAGGTCCTTTTTTGATTATACGTGTATAACCACCATTTCTACCTTCATATTTTGGAGCGATTTCGTTAAATAACTTAGCTGTTAAGTCTATGTTATTTCCTTCGCTGTCTTTAACTTTGTTTATCATTCTCATCATTTTTCTTCTTGCATTTAGTCTTGATGGCATATCTTTTTGTCTTTTTTCAGTTGTTTCTTCTTTAACAACTTTTAAATATTCTTTACCATTTTTACTTTTTGCAACTTCTGTAACTTTTTTACCGTTAGAATCTAATTTTGCTTTAACAACTTTAGCGTCAACAGTTTCAAAGTTATCTTTTTCTCTAATAGCTAATGCTATAATACTATCAGCCATAGCTTTAATTTCTTTAGCTCTAGCTTCTGTAGTTTCTATTTGTTCATGCCATATTAAGTCTGTTAATCCAGTTTTTAACATTGCATTTCTTATATCTGTAGTTCTACCTAACTTTCTGTTAATTGCCACTTTTTTCACCCTCTCTTTTTTATTAATAAGTAAAATTTAAAAATTTATTAGTCTTCTTCCTTAGCAAAGTCTAATCCTAATGAATGTAATTTATTTGTTACTTCATCTAAAGATTTTTTACCAAGATTTCTAACTTTCATCATATCAGATTCTGTTTTATTTGTTAAATCTTCAACTGTAGAGATATTAGCTCTTTTTAAACAGTTAAATGATCTTACAGATAATTCTAATTCTTCAATAGCCATTTCTAATACTTTTTCTTTCTTGAATTCTTCTTTTTCAATCATTACTTGAGTATTTTTTGTAGCTTCTGATAAATCTATGAATAGATCTAAATGTCCAGTCATAACTTTTGCAGCTAAACTTAAAGCTTCATATGGTTTTAAACTTCCGTCTGTCCAAACTTCGATTGTTAATTTATCATAATCTACCATTTGACCAACTCTAGTGTTTTCAACTGAATAATTAACTTTTTTAACTGGTGTGTAGATAGAATCTATAGGAAGTACACCTAAAGGTTGATTTTCCTTTTTATTCTTTTCAGCTGTGTTGTATCCTCTACCCATTTCAGCTGTTAATTCCATAACTAGTGAACCACCATCTGCAACTGTTGCAATATGTAAATCTGGGTTTAATATTTCAACTGTTCCATCAGTAACTATATCACCTGCAGTAACTTCACCTTCTCCTTTAAAGTTAATTCTTAAAGTTTTTTCTTCATTTTTATCTAATTTTAATCTTACATTTTTTAGATTAACAATTATCTCTGGTACATCTTCTACTACATTTGGTATTGTTGAAAATTCATGTAATACTCCATCAATTTTAACTCCAGTTATTGCACTTCCTGGTAATGATGAAAGTAATATTCTTCTTAAAGAATTTCCTATTGTAATACCATAACCTCTCTCTAATGGCTCACATACGAATTTAGCATAATTTTTCTCATTGTCTATCTCTAAGCATTTAATATTTGGCTTTTCAAATTCTATCATTTTTACCTCCTAATAATTAATCATTTTATTTAATTCAGTCTTAAAGTAATAATGTATATTTATCCACATTGCATACACAAGGTTCGTAAATATAGGCATCTCTTTAACACAATTACAACCATTATTTTGAGTAAAGCTCTACTATTAAATGTTCTTCTACTGGGTAGTCAATTTCTTCTCTAGATGGTTCTTTTACCACTTTACCTGATAAATTGTCTATATTCTTTTCTAACCATGTAGGTACTAATCTTGAAGCTGTTTCTTCAACACTTGCTTTAATTGTACCATTATCTTTTCTAATTTCTCTTACAGCGATTTCATCTCCAGGTTTTACAATGTAAGATGGAATATCAACTTTTTGTCCATTTACTTGGAAAGCTCCGTGAGAAACTTGCATTCTTGCTTCTGCTCTTGTTCTAGCATATCCTAATCTAAATACTACGTTATCTAATCTGCTTTCTAGTAATTGTAGTAATAATTCACCTGTATTTCCTTTTTTGTTATATGAAATTGTATAATATTTTCTAAATTGTTTTTCTCCAACTCCATATATAAATTTCAATTTTTGCTTTTCTTTTAACTGAATAGCATATTCAGAAACTTTTTTATGTTTATTTCCTGCTGGTTTACGATTAGATTCTTTGTCAATACCAATAACTGTTGGACTGATTCCAAGATATCTACATCTTTTTAAAACAGGTTCTCTATATCTTGACATTAATTTTCACCTTCCTTAATATTTCAATTATTTTATACACGACGTCTTTTTGGTGGTCTACAACCATTATGTGGTATTGGTGTTACATCTTTAATACTGCTTATCTCTAACCCTGCAGCTTGTAATGATCTTATAGCTGCTTCACGACCAGCTCCTGGTCCTTTTACAAATACTTCTACTGATTTTAAACCATGTTCCATAGCTGTTTTAGCTGCAGTTTCTGCTGCTTCTCCAGCTGCGAATGGTGTGCTTTTTCTAGAACCTTTGAATCCTAATTGTCCAGCACTTGCCCAAGATAAAACATTACCTTGAACATCAGATATTGTAACTATTGTATTATTAAAACTAGAATGGATATGAGCCATACCTTTTTCGATATTTTTTCTATCTCTTCTTCTAGTAACTCTTTTTGTTACATTTTTAGTAGCCATTTATGTTTTACCTCCCTAATTATTTTTTACTCTTACTTACTAATTTTCTAGGACCTTTTCTTGTACGAGCATTAGTTTTTGTTCTTTGTCCTCTTACTGGTAATCCTCTTCTATGTCTTAATCCTCTGTAGCATCCTATTTCTGTTAATCTCTTAATGTTAAGAGCAACTTCTCTACGTAAGTCACCTTCAACTAAATAACCTTCCATAGCATTTCTTATTGCTTGTACTTGGTCATCAGTTAAATCTTTTACTCTAGTATCTGGGTTAACACCAGCTTGTTTTAATATTTTTTGTGAACTTGGTAAACCAATTCCATAAATATATGTTAATCCAATTTCTACTCTTTTTTCTCTAGGTAAATCTACTCCTGATATACGAGCCATTATTTTAGCACCTCCAAAATATTTTGTTTAAATTTTATAATTAGTTTATTTTATATTAAATTAAAGGTGAAATGCATTAATATAATTAAACTCGGATTCTTTAATCATATTAATCTTTAACCAATATAAAATGTTATATATAAACACAAATTAAATAAATTATCAGCCGCTTACGTAATTTGTGTTAATACCA
>CAMUZC010000059.1 GCA_947165105.1 uncultured Lachnospiraceae bacterium
GTTCAGCTTTAATATCAATGTTTTCTTCTCTAACATGTTTTTCGTAAACTTTTTTTCCTATTTCAGCATATACTTTTTCAGTTGCTCCTTTGTAATCGTTCATCATTGACTTTAATCTCATTTCTCTTGTAATCTTGTTTGTTTTCTCAGCTGTGTTTTTGTACGTTTCACT
This sequence comes from uncultured Lachnospiraceae bacterium, assembly GCA_947165105.1. The sequence continues at coordinate 173 of CAMUZC010000059.1, forward strand.
TGCTTTTTTTGTTAAATCATCAAAAAATCCCATAATATACCTCCATTTTATTATTATAATTATTTTTATGTAAATTATTCATGATTGTTAACTATTATTAATATAATCATTTTTGTAATTTTAATTATTGTATTCAGCTTTCTTTTCTCTATTCATCAATATTTTAACGGCCTCTTCTGGTTTTAAGTTATTGTAAAGAATATCATAAACTGCATTTACAATTGGCATTTCAACATTGTATTTTTTTGCTAATTCATACGCAACTTCTATATTATCAATACTTTCTATTGTCATTCCGACTTCTTTCTTAGTCTCTTCCAAAGACTTTCCTGCTCCGATTAATTTTCCTGCTTTTCTGTTTCTACTGTGTTCACTTAAACATGTTACAAGTAAATCACCTAGTCCACTTAAGCCATAGAAAGTTTCTTTATTACCTCCCATTGCAGCTCCAAGTCTTGTTATTTCTCCAAGCCCTCTTGTAAGTAAAGCTGCAAAAGAGTTATCTCCTAATCCCATTTGTGTAACAATTCCAGCACAAAATGCTAAAATGTTTTTTAATGCTCCTCCAATTTCAACACCTTTTACATCTTTTGATGTGTAAATTCTCATTTTATCGCACATAAAAGTATCTTGAATTAGTTCTAATATTTCATCATGTTCAGAAGCTACAACCATTGCTGTTTCTATTCCGATTGAAACTTCTTCTGCATGACTTGGACCTGATAGCACACCCACTTTTGCTGTTGGTAATTCAACTTTTATTACCTCATCTAATGTTGATAATGTCTCTTTTTCAAATCCTTTTGAACAAATAATTATTGGTTGATTTGTAACGAATTGTTTATAATCTTTTACGATATTTCTAGTAAATTTTGATGGTGTTACATGTAAGATGAAGTCTGTATCTTTTATTGCTTCCTCATAACTTAACGTACAACTTATTCCATCTGGAATTGTAATATTTGGTAAAAACATACATTTTTTCTCATTGTTTATTAAGTCTGCTTCTTCTTTAGCAAATGACCAAATTTTTACTTCATTGCCAAGTTTTGCTAAGTGAATTGCTAATGCTACACCCCAGCTTCCGCTACCTATTATTGCTATTTTTTTCATATTGCCTCCTTATATGTTTCATTTTATTTAAAACTTAATTTATTTTCTTGTCCATTATATAATCTTTTTATGTTTGACCTATGATTGAATATTACAAGTATTGCCATTGCAATTCCGAAAAAAATGTAATTATATCCATCAGCAATGTAGTTATCTGTTATAAATATTGTTAGTACTGGAAATAGAATTGCTGCCATTATTGAACCTAATGAAACCATTCTTGTTAATGCCATTACAACAAGTGCAAATACTAAACAAATTCCTCCAATAAGTGGATTCATTACTAGTAAAACTCCTAGTGAAGTAGCTACTCCCTTTCCACCTTTAAATCCAAAGAACACTGGGAATGTATGTCCAACTACAGCAAAAAATCCAGCGATTTGTACAAGTATTGCTGTATTAGCTTCACTTGCAATATTTCCAACTATGAATTTAGCAATTAAAATTGCTACAACTCCTTTTAGAATATCTAATATTAACGTAAGTGCTGCTGGTCCCTTTCCTACACTTCTTAGCATATTTGTGGTTCCTGCGTTTCCACTTCCTCTTTCTCTTACATCAAATCCTGCCATTTTTTTGCTTAAAATTACTGAAAAATTAACACTTCCTATTGCGTATGCAATAACTGCCATTAAAATATATGTTGCCATCATAATTAAATTCCTCCTTTGTTATTTATAGAGTTTCCTCTTATCTGTCACTTATTTTAAAAGTTTATCAGTCTCCATTTAAAATTTTTCATCTTTCTTCTCTCTTACTATAATTCTAATTGGAGTACCTGTAAGTACAAATTCTTTTCTTAATTGATTTACTAAATATCTCTCGTATGAGAAATGGAATAGTTGCTTATCGTTTACAAATACAACAAATGTTGGTGGTTTTGTACTCGCTTGAGTCATATAGAATAGTTTTAATCTTTTTCCTTTATCTGATGGTGGTTGTACTATTGCAATTGCTTCATTTAAAACTTGGTTTAGTACAGATGTTGGTATTCTCATTGCATTTTGATCTGCTACTGTATTTATTAATTCATACAGTTTGTTTATTCTTTGTCCTGTTTTTGCTGAAATGAATATTATTGGCGCATATGATAAATATGATAATTTATTGTATATTTCTTTTTTATACTTCTCTGTAGTATTTGTATCTTTTTCATATTCATCCCATTTGTTTACCGCAATTATTATACCCTTTCCAGCCTCATGAGCTTCACCTGCAATTTTTGCATCTTGATCTGTTACCCCTTCATTTGCATCTATCATTAATATACATACATCGGCTCTTTCAACTGCTAACAATGTTCTCATAACACTATATTTTTCAAGATTTTCCGTAACTTTGCTTTTTCTTCTAATTCCAGCTGTGTCAATAAAAACATATTTACCAAATTCATTTTCAAATTCAGAATCTATAGCATCACGTGTTGTTCCTGCAATATTACTTACAATTACTCTATTCTCTCCTAAAATTTTATTAACTAATGATGATTTTCCCACATTTGGTTTTCCAATAATTGCAACTTTAATGATAGTACTGTCATCCTCGTTATTGTCATTTTTAGGAAGCTCCTCATATATTGCATCTAACACATCTCCTATGCCTATTGCATTAACAGCTGATACAGGATACGGATCTCCTAGTCCTAAATTGTAAAACTCATATATATCATCAGATATCTTTCCAAAATTATCAGCCTTATTACATGCTAAAACAATTGGTTTGCCAGACTTTCTTAGCATTAAGGCAATTTCCTTATCTGCTTCAGTTACACCTTGTTTAAAATCTGTTACAAAAAGAATTACATCTGCTATAGCAACCGCCATATCAGCTTGTGTTCTCATTTGGGAAATAATTATGTCTTCACTTTCAGGCTCAATTCCTCCTGTATCTATTAAAGTAAAGTCCATTCCTCTCCAATTTGCATCTGCATATATTCTATCTCTTGTTACTCCTGGAGTATCTTCTACTATTGAAATTCTTTTACCTACTATGTAATTAAAAAATGTAGATTTTCCTACATTTGGTCTACCTACTATTGCTACTGTTGGTTTTCTCAATTTTTTCACCTCTTTTACGCTCTCTATTTTATAACATTTTGCTTGATTAGTCAAACTATTTTTTTGGTGTCTTTTTAGATACGTACTTGCTATGTAATTGACATAACTTTGTCTTATGTGATATACTAATGTCATCTCTTATGAGAAATTATTTTGAAAGGAAGGTTAGTAAGCAATGCTTATTACCGAATTAGCTCATACTAATCAAAAAGTATTGGCAAAAGAACTTCGGAAATTGATTGAGCCTGATAAAGCGAAATCCAACAAAGTTCTAAAAGAATCTGAGATTCGGAAATTCTTATGTACGAAAAACCTGACTTACTATGGAATATCTGATATAATTTCAGTTTTAAAAACAAATTATACAGATAAAACCATTTCCAGATTATTAACTAAAATTAATAAATCTGTAGTCTGGGACACTTGCATATGTAATATTCCATCTCAAGAGTTAACAAGTATTCTGTACAATGAAGACGTCGAAAACATAATTACCACAGCTGTATACGATGAATTGTTAAAACTTTCAATTTCATCTGATGCGAAAAAAACAGGAATTGATAATGCGTTTACATTAGTTTCAAGTATTCTTGATGATGTTGATTCTAATTTTTGCACAATTGTCGATTTGCCTAAAGATACATGCTTTAACAATTATGTTGATAATCAGCTGTTATGGTATTGCTCTGAAAACAATTATGAGCTCTATACTCATGATTATGTGCTTGGCCTTCGTGCAAAATCACGCAACATAAAAGTTTCTGTATTTACTAGCTTTGATGAATCAGAAATTGTAGAGTATACACCTAATCCTGCTGGAAAAAATGTTATTCTTAATGTTGACCTGATTAACATGGCTTCAATTGAAGAAATTGTACAAACTGCAAAAAGTATTGGTGCAAACAAATTTATTTTGACTCATAAGTTCGTAGAGTCTCTTGAAGATACTCGTGTTAAAACGCAAAATGCTCCTTTAATTCATTTTTTTATTTTTGATTCAGATAATACTTATTCGCTATATTGCTCTGAAGATGAAAACTCTGACATTTCAACACTTGTAGAGAAGTATAATGCGATAGTGCTTTCTTCTGATATAAGACAGTGTCTTGAATATAAAATGAATTATATTCCGTATAAGCTATTGCAGCCTTCTGATGCAAGTATTTTTAAAGATAGAATATTCTCAGCACTAACATTATCACCATATTATACTTCTGATTTTAGTTATGAGGATAATTTGGATGAAAACAAAGAAGAACCTGAGCAAAATGAAGATACTAATGAATCTGATGAAATTGATAATTCAATTTTGAAGAAGGAAAAGGCTTCCGCAATACTTATTCCTCACTACAAGCCAAAAAAGCATCAGATTCCGACAAAAAATCTTTCTTTAAATGAGAGAATATGGGTTTTGGACGACAACGGCAAGGAATTAACTCCTGACTACAAAAATGGATATACTGCACTACCTGGTTACACCGTTATTCATATAGTGAATACATTAAATGGTGCTTTCAAATTAAATGTGTATAAGATTGTAAATTCCAAGACTAACAACTATAGTTCAAAACTTGTTTCATTAGCGTTTACCAAAAACAATTTAAATGAAGTAGTATCTGAAGAATATCAGTCATTTGCACGTCGTACTTTATTGTTAACTTAAAAAATAAAAAATAACACAATAGCTAATATTGTGTTATTTTTTATTATTCAGCTTCATTTACTGAAACTACTTGTTCTCCATTATAATATCCGCAACTTGGGCAAGCTCTGTGTTGCATCATCATTTCATGACAGTGTGGGCATTCAACTAAGTTTTTAGCTTTTAATTGCCATGTAGATCTTTTTAAATGTGTTCTAGCTTTAGACCATCTTCTTTTTGGTTGTGCCATGTTAATTCCCTCCTTATGTTATCTAGATTGTATATCTATTTTTAATTTATACCGATTTTTAATGTCACTTTAAAATTATACTAGGGTTTGTTAAATTTGTCAATAGTTGGATAGGAAATTTTTTTGAGACTTTTAAATTTGTAACAAAGAATATTTTAATTTTTTACTTTGCTTGAATACTTATCATAAATATTCCCAACTTTTTCAATACTTTCAATTAACTCACTATATTCAATTTCTCTAGCATAAAAATATGTTTTTTGATAAATTTTCCATCTTTTAATCATATCTTCATCATTTCTTAGTAATTCTAATGTATGTTTCCAATCTTTTATTAAATCTAAAGATTCCCTATGCTCTGATGTTAAATTAATTGCAACTGTTAGAAGTTTTTTATTTATATTTTCTTCTTGAGTATTTATTAACATGTAAACATCATAAAAATCCCTTATTCTTGTACCTGTAATACCTCTTTTTATCACTGCTTCAAACTTTTCTGCTAAAATTGTTTCAAGATTGTATGACCATACCGGAATTTTGCGGTCTTCTAGCATTAAGTTGTAATCATATTCAATTTCTTTATATGTAATTGCATCTCCTGTTGTTATATCGATTTTAAATATTACAGGCATTGCATTTTTAAATTTAGCTTCAAATGTAGCTCTGTAACCATTATAATCATCATCTTCCCTTATTAATTCTATCTTATTCATCTTAAATGTTATATCATCATCTAATTCTATAGCGCATATTTCGTTTAGTATTTTTGTAGCATTTTCTTCTGTTAGTTCAAACCCTTTTACAGTTGTGTCCATATCCATTGTTGATCTACTTGACATTCCTAAAATAGCTGAAATTAACATTCCACCTTTTAAAATAAAATTATCTTTATATGGCGATAGTGCTATTCTTTCCAGTAATCTTTCTAACATATATACTTGCAGAACTGATTGTGGTGCTACCTTCTTTTCTTTTGATAGATTGTTGATTTTTGCTTTAAAACTCATTACATTTCCTTGCATGGCTTTTCCTCCGTTTATTATTTAAGTCTTTTGTTATGACATCATTATATAATAAACGACAAAAAATGCAACAGTATATAAAAAATGTTGGGATATTTTTTATCCCAACACTTCTAAATACATTTTTAAAATTTTTAAAATATTGAATTTTTTAGCATATTCATATAATAAATTCAAGTTTTTATCGTTACGTTTCATATATTCTTTTAAAGCAGTATTAAATATTTGTGAATCAATTTTGTTTCTATCTCTGATGATATCACATATTGTTCTTTCCATATCATACAATCTTATTGTTGTTCCATCTTCTAATTCCTTTTTAGTTAACCCTATTTCAATCTTGTCTTTGCTAATATAGTGCGAATTAATCATATCATTTGAAATACGTACATTGCTTGGGAATGTCATATCCAATTCAAATGGAGTTCTATCTGTTAAATCATAAAAATATAGTGCAGTATTATGGGAAAAAATTCCTGTTTTGTATTGTTCACCCATAATATAATATTCATTTATATCTTTATCAGGTCTAACATATAATCCTCTTGATACTTTTATTAAATATCCTTCATCAACAAGATTTTTTAGATATTGTCTATGTATTTTGTTATCGTCTATGATTTTGGTTGTGATTATGCCATTGTTTGATTCAATTAATTGTTTGATTTTGTCTGTTCTTACCATAATACTCACCTCCTTTTTTGACTTTCAAATACACTTTACATTCGTTATGTATTTAATTGTCATTTGACTATCTAATACATATTATACACCATATGTATTTATTTGTCAAATTTGTGTACCTTTTTATTATATTCGAAAGAATATAATTTTATTCAATCATGGTCACTAAAATTAAGAAAAAAGAGGTAGAAATTTCTACCTCCTTTTTTGAATTATTCATTTTTATTACTGTTAAGGGCTTCAAGTGTTTTTATCGCATTTTTTCTAATCATTTCATCTTCATCCTGTGAAAGTTTTAATAGCGCGGATTCTGGCGTATTTGGATTTCCTGCCACAGCAGTTTTAACCTCCCAAGCTTTGTCTTCTGCAAGCTTTGCCAAATCAGATTTTAATGTACTTGGATTTCCTCCTACACTCGCTCTAACATCTTCAAAATCATCTCTTGCAAGCATTGTTAAAGTAGTTTGGGGTGTACTTGAATTTCCTGCTACAGCATATCTAACGCCGATATCTTCATCTTCTGCCAGCTTTAGCAAATCTGTTTCTGATGCATTTTTATTTCCTCCAACATGATCTCTAACCTCTTCATCGTAATCATTTGCAAGTTCTGCCAAAACAGATTTCGGTGTTTTTGGGTTTATGGCCACACTAGCTCTAACGTCTTCAGCACTATCTTTTGAAAGTTTTGTAAGATTGGATTTCGGTGTATTAGGATTTCCTCCTACAGCAGCTCTGACATCCTTATCCTTATCATTGGCAAGTTTTTTTAAATCTGAGCTCAGTGTATTAATGTTATTCGCTACCGAATATCTAACCCACCTATTTTCGTCTTTTGCAAGCTTTGTAAGATCAGATTTTAATGTATTATGATTTTTGGCTACTGCATCTCTAATAATCCATTCCTCATCTTCCGCTAGCTTTGTCAAATCTGCTTTTGATGTATTATGATTTCTTGCTACTGCACATCTGACATCCAAATCTTCGTCTTCTGCAAGCTTTGACAAGCAAGCTCTTGATGTATTGTTATTTCTTGCTACTGCACATCTGACATTCCAATCTTCGTCTTCTGCAAGATTTGCCAGACAAAATTTTGATGTATTAGAATTCTTTGCTACCATGCATCTAACCTGTCCATCCTCATCTTCAGATAATAATGTCAGCATTTTTGCATCTTTCAGCTCCTCGGCTAATTTACTCCGTAGTTCAGAGCTAAATTCACCTAAATTCAGTTTAACCATACATTCCATTATCTTTCCTCCTCAATAATTATTATAAGAGAATTTGCTACTTTGCTATTCTTATTATAGTTCGTATAGCTACGAATAATTATGGAAATATTATAACATATTATCATGCTAAATGCAAATTATGTAAATAACACTATATCTTAATTAATACGAAATCAATCTCATTTTGTGTCATTTATATAAAATTTACATATACTAAAACTGGAGGTATTTATATGTGTGGAATAGTAGGTTTTGTTAATTTAACAAAAGATATATCTAACAGTAAAAATATAATAACATTAATGAATGAATCAATTAAGAAACGTGGTCCTGATGAAGATGGATATTATTATAGTAAACATGCTGTACTTGGACATAAGAGATTAATAGTCATAGACCCTAAAGGTGGTAAACAGCCAATGACTGTTAAGTATAACAATTGTACTTATCATATTGTTTATAATGGGCAATTATATAACACATCAGAATTAAAAGATGAGTTGTTAGAAAACGGATTTGAGTTTGAAACATATTCTGATACAGAAGTTTTGCTTAAAAGCTTTATATTGTGGGGATATGATGTTGTAAAAAAATTAAACGGAATTTATGGTTTTGCCATTTGGAATGATGTGAAACAGGAATTGTTTTTTGCAAGAGATCACTTTGGTGTTAAACCTTTTTACTATACTATAGCTGATAATAATTTTGTGTTTGCATCAGAAATAAAGGCAATTTTAGAATTTCCTGGTGTTGAAGTAAAGCTAGATAAGCAAGGAGTTTGCGAGTTATTTGGACTTGGTCCAGCCCACACTCCTGGAACTGTTGCGTTTAAGAATATCTTTGAACTAAAGCCTGGACATTACGGAGTATTTAATTCAAGTGGGTTACATTTGGAAAAATATTGGTCATTGGTTAGCAAGCCACATGAGGATAGCCTGAAGACAACTTGTGAGAAAACTAGATTTTTATTAGAAGATTCAATTAGAAGGCAATTAGTATCTGATGTACCATTATGTACTTTCCTATCAGGTGGATTAGACTCTAGTATTATAACTTTATATGCTGCTAATTATTGTAAGGATAAAAATTTAGGCAGTTTGACTACCTACTCCGTAGATTATAAAGATAATGATAAAAATTTCGTCAAAACGGATTTTCAGCCAAACTCCGACAACTATTATATTGACATTATGAAAAATAAATTAGGAACCAATCATAAAGTTGTTATGCTTGATACACCAGAACTGGCAACTACATTAGAAGATGCTATGATTGCAAGGGATTTGCCCGGTATGGCGGATGTTGACTCTTCCCTACTTTTGTTCTGTCAAAAAGTCAAACCTGAGGCAACCGTTTCATTGACAGGAGAGTGTTCTGATGAGATATTCGGCGGATATCCATGGTTCTTTAGAGAAGATGCTTTAAATAGTGGAACTTTCCCATGGTCTATTGCTTTGTCAGAAAGACAACAACTATTAAATCCTGTAATTGGTGAACATGTTAATTTGAAAGAGTATATTGATTTTAGATATTATGAGAGCTTAAAAGAAGTTCAAATATTAGATGAAGATTCAATGGAAACAGCTGAGAAAAGAAAGATATCTCATTTGACAATGAATTGGTTCATGCAAACATTGCTTGATCGTTCTGATAGAATGGCTATGTATAATGGATTTGAGCTTCGTGTTCCTTTCTGTGATTATCGTTTAGCTGAATATGTATGGAACATCCCTTGGGAGATGAAAGCTTTGAATGGTCGTGAAAAGGGATTATTGCGCTACATTATGAAAGATATACTTCCAGAAGAAATTGTTGATCGTAAAAAAAGTCCATATCCTAAGACATGGAACCCAACCTATTTAGCTGCTGTTAAGCAAATGCTTACTAAGATTATGGTTGATAAGAATGCTCCTATTAATAATTTGCTTAA
>CAMUZC010000060.1 GCA_947165105.1 uncultured Lachnospiraceae bacterium
ACACCAGTAATTTGACCAGCAAAATATATGTTATCATTTTTCTTAAAATTATAAGTTTCATCCAATAACTCTGGCGAATTAATATAAGTATTTCTATGCATAACACCATACTTAGCAAACTCTGCATTTTCCAAACCTGGAATCATAGTAAACACTCTTTTTTGTTCACCAAACTTCAAATTAGTTTGAAAACCAACAATATTATAAATAGTTCCTTCTTTATTATCTTGTCTTAACTGAACAACCGCATATGGTCTAACCCCAGTACGTGGGTCAGTAAATCCAACAGGTTTTAATGGTCCGAATCTTAAAGTGTCCAAACCTCTCTTAGCCATTATTTCTATCGGCATACACCCTTCAAAAATCTCTCTTTTTTCGAATTCGTGTAACTCAACTACTTCAGCATTTACAAGTTCATTAACAAAATTCTCATATTCTTCTTTATTCATTGGAAGATTAATATAATCAGCCTCACTCAAACCTTTAATACGATTCTTCCATTCCTCAACATCTTCCTCTTTGCCTCTCTCTTGGTCATATCTATCTCCCCAAAAGGCAATATTCATATCAATAGAATCCTTCTCAACAATAGGCGCAGCAGCATCATAAAAATGTAACCCCTCATCTCCAGTTAACTCTGAAATTTCTTTAGCCAAATTATCAGAAGTAAGTGGACCAGTTGCAACAATAACAATACCGTTTTCTGCCATATCTTTCAAATGCAATCCATCATTTCCACACTCTAAATTAATAATCTCAATATTTGGATTACTCTTTAATTCCTCAGTCACCCTTTCAGAAAACTTTTCTCTATCAACAGCTAATGCCTGTCCCGCTGGAACAGATGTCTCATCTGCAACTCTAATAAGCAAAGAATCAAGCATCCTTAACTCTTCCTTCAACAACCCACAAGCATTAGTAATCAAATTAGACTTAAACGAATTACTACACACAATTTCCGCCAAATTCTGATTACTATGTGCTGGAGAAAACCTGTTAGGCTTCATCTCATACAACCTAACCTTAATCCCACGCTTAGCAATCTGATAAGCTGCCTCAGAACCAGCTAATCCACCACCAATAACAGTTATATAATCATTCATTCTCTCTTCACCTTTCACCTTGGCACACTTGAAATCGAACCCAATTGTGCCACATCAAATTCATTCGGAGTAAGAAATAATAAAAATTAAAAATATTGAAAATGTTAACGGAGTAATTCTACAGTTTCTTAGAAATGCATCTCTTGAGGGTGCGTGTTCCTTAAGCCACGTAGAGGCTCAAGGGTGCAGCTCTTAGAAACTGTGAATCACGGAGATTACGTTTTCAATATTTTTAATTTTTATTATTTCTTACTCTCGGCAACCAAATCAAAAGGCACAAATCGAGCTACAGCTCAACCGTGCCAACCAACTAATTCTTCTTTCCCATAAGCTTATTAGCAATATTTCCCAAAACTTCTTTAGGATCATCCCCAGCTTTCTCTTTCACAGCCTCAGTAATTTTTCCTCCAACTTCATTTGCAATATCTTCAATCTTCTTACCTGTAGCTTCTTCAACTTTCTCTACAGCTTCTTTAGCTTTTGGAACTTTATCCATAATTTCATCAATTATTTTGTTATCTCCCATAATATCGCCTCCTAAATAAACTTGAACACATTATAACACATTTTATAAATATTTCAAGACTTATATTAGCTAGCATTTACTTTTTTGAGAAATTTTTACGGCTTTCCATATCCGAAAAGCCGTAAATTCTTACTTAAACAAACTCATAATCTCATCCTTAGAAAGTTTATTAATAAACGTCTCATTAGTAGAAAGCATATTATCAATCAACTTAGCCTTCTTCTGTTGCAACTCATAAATCTTTTCCTCAATAGAATTCTTAGTAATAAGCTTATATACTTGAACATTCTTCTTCTGCCCAATTCTATAAGTTCTATCCGTAGCCTGGTTCTCAGCAGATAAATTCCACCATGGATCATAATGAATAACCATATCAGCTCCTATCAAGTTAAGACCTGTTCCACCAGCCTTTAATGAAATCAAGAAAACTTTAATATCTGGATTTTCATTAAATTCATCAACTAGGTGAATTCTGTCGCCAACTTTAGTTTGGCCAGTTAATTTATAATAAGAAATGTTCTCCTTTTTAAACTCTTCTTCAATAATATCAAACATTGAAGTATATCCAGAGAACAACAATATTTTGTGTCCACTTTCAATAGCATCCTTAACAATTTGAATACATTGATTTAATTTGCTACTTCCACCTTGATAATTTTCAATAAACAAGCTTGGATGACAACAAATTTGTCTCAATCTCATCAACAAAGATAAAATTTTAATTTGACTTTTCTCGAAACCATTAACTGATATCTCAGTTTCAATTTCTTCTTTAACTTGAGACATATAAGACATGTAAATACGCTCTTGTTCATCTTCCATTTCATTATTTAAAATCGTAATTGTTTTATCTGGCAATTCAGTTAAAACATCTTCCTTGATTCTTCTCAATATAAATGGTTCGATAAGCATTTTTAGCTTTCTCATTGCTGCTCTATCTTCTTCTCTTACAATTGGAGTTTCGTACAATTCCTTGAATTTTCTATACCCAAATAAATAGCCAGGCATTACAAAATCAAAAATTGACCATAGTTCTGATAAAGAGTTTTCAATAGGTGTTCCTGTTAGCGCATATCTTGTTTCAGCTTGAATTTCTTTAATTGCCTTAAAGTTTTGTGTATTGTTATTCTTTATATATTGAGCTTCATCTGCTATTACAAATTTAAATTGATAATTCTTTTGTTTATATATGTCTATGTCTCTTTTTAAAATATCATATGATGCAATAACAACATTGTAATTTTCGATTTTTTCAATTTTATTCTTTCTATCTTGCGCATTTCCATTTATAAGCATTACTTTTAGTGATGGTGCAAACTTTTGAATTTCATTATACCAGTTCAATGTAAGAGAACTTGGGCAAATAACTAATGAAGTTTTTGGGTTCTCCGTTTCCTCAACATAAGATAATATTACACTAACAAGTTGAATTGTTTTTCCAAGACCCATATCATCAGCTAAAACTCCACCAAAGTTATATGAATCTAGTGTTTTTAGCCATTTGAACCCTGTTTCTTGATAATTTCTTAAACTTGCATTCAAGCCCTTTGGCAAAATAATATTTTCGTCAATATTTTTATTATCAATTTTTTCTATAATATTTACATATTCATCGTCTTTACTTACATTTTTAATATTTGAATTCTTAAGCAATCTATCTAAATATAAGCTTCTGAAAATTGGTAATTTTATTTCTCCTTGCTCAATTTCTTTAAAATCTATATCAAGGTTTGTTTGTAAATTTTCAAGTAAATTGATAGTTTCATTCTCCTCAAGATTGATAAAATCACCATTTTTTAATCTATGGAATTTTTTCTTTAATTTGTATTTGTCCATTATGTCTTTTAACTCTGACATTTCAAAACCTAATCCATCAAAGCTAACCTCTAATAGATTGTTTTCAACCTTCACACCTATATTTGAAACTTTAGGTTGTCTAATTTGTTTCTGCTTGAATGCTTCTGTTGCAAGAACCTCAAATTTTTTCATGTACTGTTCAATTTCTTCTGATAAGAAATTATAAATTGCATCATCGTTTGTTAGTATTAATCTTGAATTTTTTCTATCTAGCATAAATCCCGTTTTTAAGAACACATCTAATGCTTCAGATTCTTTTAGAACGTCTCTTGCAACTTCAACATTCTCTTCTACTAATGGATTAAATTCGAAACTACCGTATCCAAATTTTATATCTGCAATTACATAATTGTTTTTATCATAATCTAAATAAACCTTTACATACAGTTCTTTTGGAATTACTCTTTCAACTTCTTCTTGATCAAGTCTATCATATTTAAGATTCTTCTTAACCTTAGGATATACAATTGAGAAAAGGGTTGAAAGTTCCTGCTTTTGAAGTCTTATCTCTGTTGTAAAGTTTTTTCTGAACATTTGTAATAAGCGCAAAGTGGTATCATTGAATTCCTTTGAGCATCTATAAAAATTGTTTTTATATTCGAAATACACATAATCCTTGCCTTGAATAATATTATATTCATATATATCAATGTTAGAAATAATTCTGTATTCCTTATCACTTATCTCTTCCACTTCAAAACTGATTTCAGGCTCTTTATCTATAAACAAAGCATCGTATTCTGAATACTCCCTTTGAACTCTAAGTGTTTTGTTTTTAAATATATCGAATAGTTCATCTAAACCAGAATTTGAAACAGTAATATACGAATCACTTAAATGTCTTCCATAATAGCCATAATCATCTGCTGATTGATTAGCATATTTTATGATTTCGCCATATTTCATTATATAATCTAAAATTGGCAAACTTTCTTCTTCAAAAAAACATTTATCATGTATAAACTCTAGTTTTAAACCATATTTACTATTTTCTCCATTTAACATGTGTTCATAAAATTCTGGAATACTTTTTAATTTATATAATTGTTGTTCCCCTATTTTAAACTCTAGCTTTAAATTTGAATTATCTTTATCTATTAGTAATGTTGGGACAATTTTTATATTTTTATTCTTTGATTTTCCTAGTTCTTTTTCTTGTTCAGTATTACTTAAATTGTAAAATTCATTTATTAGTTGTTTAAAAATTTTATACTCTTTTAGTCCTCTACCATTTCTTAAATTCTTGTTTGAATTAACTAAAGAACCATTACTTTCATCATCACTTTTTTCACCATTAAAAATTCTTATATAATCTGGATTATTATTGAATTCAACCATTGTAGCAACAATATGTTTACATGCAGCATAATTCTTATGATAATCTGCACATTCACATCTTAAATCCTCTAATTCATTATCTTGTACTTTTATATAAACGTCATAACTATCGTTATCACCTTTTACTCTTGATTTTAATTCGAAATTTTTGTTATCTTCATAAATAACTTTTGTAATATTTACTCTTTTTTTTGCAACATATTCCATTGCTTTTTCCTTATGTGATGTTCCTGCATCATAGCACAAATCTTCCAAAAGTTCTGGATTTACCATTTTAATTTTCCCCTCGTTTTTTCATTAAAATTTCTAGTTATTTATTATATTATACTTTTTATGTTTTAGCAAGAGGGTTGTGTAATTTTTGTGGGTAATTTTATAAAAAAAAATATGTGTTATGTACTGTCCAACTTTTTGGGTTCAGTACATAACACATATCTTTTTTGTTAAATCAAAATTAATTTTTCCTCTATAACTTTATTATTGAGCATTATTGTTTCTTTTTTCTACCTCTTTTTTTAGGCTTTTCTTCCACATCTTTAGCCTCATCAGGATTCCATACCTCGCCTACTTTAGGCTTATTCCATGAAATGTAATTACAAGATGCTGGATTATTTTCGCAAATATAATAATTTTTTCTTCTCTTTGTTTTACGTATTTGCACAGTTCCTCCACAACATGGGCATGGAACATCAACTGTTTCTATTATAGGTTTCGCATTTTTACATTCTGGGAACCCTGGGCAAGCTAAGAACTTTCCATATCTTCCGAATTTATAAACCATCATTCTTCCACATTTATCGCATGGAACATCTGAAACTTCATCCACTAAAACAACATGTTCAAGTTCTTTTTCAACTCTTGCAAGTTCTTTTGAAAATGGTCCATAGAATTCTCTGATAACATCTTTCCAGTATTCTTTTCCTTCAGCAATTTCATCAAATTCCTCTTCAATTTTAGCTGTAAACTCAACATTTATAATATCATTGAAATTTTCAGTTAACAGTTTATTTACAATTTTACCTAATTCAGTTGGCACAAGTTGTTTCTTCTCTTTTTGAATATATCTTCTTTCTAAAATTGTTGTAATTGTTGGAGAATATGTACTAGGTCTTCCTATTCCTTTTTCCTCTAAGCTCTTAACCAAACTTGCTTCTGTATATCTGGCAGGTGGCTCTGTAAAGCTTTGCTTTGGTTCAACTTTCTTAACATCTAATTTTTGATCAATTTCTAATTCTGGTAAAGTTACTATGTCATCATTGTTTTTGCTGTTATCAACATCTTCAACATACAAAGTCATAAATCCTTTAAATTTCAATGTTTGACCGTTCGCTTTAAATATATAATCATTTACGTTAATATCAACACTTGTTGTATCATAGATAGCTGTTGCCATTTGACTTGCAATAAATCTGTTATATATTAAATTGTATAATTTAAATTGATCTGGGGTTAATGAATCTTTTACTTTATCTGGGCTCAATTCAACATAAGTTGGTCTAATAGCCTCGTGCGCATCTTGTGCATTCTGTTTTGTTTTATAAAATCTATTCTCGTAGTATTTTTCACCATAGTTTGATTCAATATACTTTTTAGCTGCTGCTCTTGCTTCATCTGAGATTCTTGTAGAATCAGTTCTCATGTATGTTATTAAACCTACTGTTCCTTTTTCAGGAACTTTTACACCTTCATACAATCCTTGGGCTACACTCATTGTCTTTTTTAATGTAAAGTTTAGTTTTCTAGAAGCCTCTTGTTGCATTGTACTTGTTGTAAATGGTGGTGCAGGATTTTTCTTTTTCTCAGATTTTGCTATATTTTTAACAACGTATTCTCCATCTTTTATTTTAGCTAAAATACTATCAACTTCTTCTTGAGAATGAATTTCTAGTTTTTTTGCATTTTCATTTGATTTATCAAAAATTCCATAAAATTTAGCATCAAAAGATTTTTTTGACTTCTTATCTTTAAGTTGTGCTGTTATATTCCAATACTCCTCTGGAATGAACTTCTCAATTTCTTCTTCTCTATCACAAATTAGTTTTACCGCAACAGATTGAACTCTTCCCGCAGATAGACCTTTCTTTACTTTTTTCCATAATAATGGGCTCATTTTGTATCCCACTATTCTATCAAGAACTCTACGTGCTTGTTGAGCATCTGTTAAATTCATATCTATTTTTCTTGGCTTCTTAATTGAACTTTGAACAGTTTCTTTTGTAATTTCATTAAATGTAACCCTGCATACACTATCTTCTGGTATTTCTAAAATATGTGCTAAATGCCAAGCAATAGCTTCTCCTTCACGGTCAGGGTCAGTTGCAAGGTATACTTGTTTAGCAAGTTTTGCCTCCTTCTTTAATTCTTTGATTAAATCTCCCTTACCACGAATATTTATGTACTCAGGTTCAAAATCTTTCTCCGTATTTACTCCTAATTTAGATTTAGGTAAATCTCTAATATGTCCCATTGATGCAAGTACTTTTGTACTTCCACCTAAAAACTTCTTTATTGTATTTGCCTTAGCTGGTGATTCCACAATAATTAATTTATCAGCCATTAATATTCTCCTCTATCATCTTATTTACTTAACTATTCTAAGTCATTAGTTTTAATTTTTCAAGTACTTAATTAAAAATTTTTGAAATGAAACCTTAGATTAAAAAATTTATCCATAATTCAAAGAACTCCTTTCAAGTGATTAAGCTTATACCTATGATGTTCTATATCAACCATAATTTCAATAACATCAATTCTAATAAACCTATCCTCAAGTCCCTTGCAATACAAATAGTATTTTACACTATTCAAAATATGTTTTTGTTTCAGATTATTAACTGCCTCTGACGGAAATCCAAAATTAAAACTTGTTCGTGTTTTAACTTCGAAAAATACAACCTCATTATTTTTTATATCATAAGCAACAATATCAATTTCGCCCTGTCTACAATTAAAATTTCTATCCAAGATTTTGTAATTATTATCTTCCAAATAATCACAAGATATATTTTCACCCAGTTTTCCTATTGTCTGTTTGTCATACATAAGTAGGATCCTTTCTTTAAAACTGATCGCAAATACAATAATTTCCTCCTGGCTTACTTAGAATCAATCCATTAAGTTCCAGAACTGTCAAACTCATACTAACTTCTTGAATACTGAGATTTAACTGACTACATATTATTTCTAAATTCACAACCACATTTTCCTTAATATACTCATAAATCATCCTAGAATGATTATCTAATTTTTCAAGTTGTTCTTTTTCTAGTAATTTATATCTATTCAATCTTTGTTGTTCTATAAATTCTTCATAATTTTCAATTCCATCAATCAGCCCCAAAGAATATAGAATTTCTCTTCCATTTGTAATCATAGTTGCACCTTTTTTTATAAGATTAATCGTACCTGAGCTATTTTTACTTCCAATACTATTTGGAATGCAAAAAACTTTTTTACCTTGTTCAAAAGCAAATTTTGCTGTAATACTTGTACCACTTCTATACGCTGCCTCAATTACAAGAGTTGCTAAAGATAATCCGCTTACAATTCTATTCCTTGCAGGAAAATATATCTTTTTTGCCTCTTCATCAGGCATTTGCTCAGACATAACGCATCCACCAAAACGTATAATTCTATTAAACAAATTTACATTCTCAGTAGGAAAAACCTTATTAAGACCAGAACCAAGAACTGCTATAGTCTTTCCACCATTTTCCAAACATGTCTCATGTGCAACGGTATCAATTCCAATTGCCAGCCCACTTATAATACATAAACCTGCTTCCACTAACTCCTTAACTATTTCTTTTGTCATTCTTCTACCATACTCACTCATATTTCTAGAACCAACAACAGTTATACTTGGCATATTTAAACAATTTAAGTCACCTTCAACATACAATTCTTGAGGTGCATTCTTTATGTCTTTTAGTGAAATTGGATATTCCAAACTCTTTTGAGTTAATATTTTCATGTTCTACCTCCCGTAATATTTTTTATCTAAACTTCTATATTGTATCGCCTCAAGCAAATGCTTATCTAAAATGTTTTCACTTCCATCTAAATCCGCAATAGTTCTTGCCACTTTTAAAATTCTTCCATATGCTCTGGCACTTAATCCTAATTTTTCAAATGCTTGTCTTAAAATTAATTTTCCAGAATTGTCTAACTTGCAAAATCTTTCAATCAAACTAGGAGTCAATTCAGAATTAGAATAAATTCCTAATTTACTATATCTCTTTAGCTGTATATTTCTAGCATTATTTACCCTTTTTTTGATTTCTATTGAGCTTTCCTTAGGCTGGTCAGAATCAAAGCTATCATACTTAACAGAACTAACCTCTACTTGAATATCAATTCTATCAAGCAACGGTCCGCTAACTCTACCTAAATACCTTTTTATTGCATCTTTACTACATTTACATTCTTTGTCGGAGCCATAAAACCCACAAGGGCATGGGTTCATGCTAGCGACAAGCATAAATTTACATGGATATGTCAGCACTTGAGTAGCTCTACCCAACGTAATTTTTCCATCTTCTAATGGACCTCTTAAAACTTCTAAACTATTTCTATTAAATTCTGGCAATTCATCCAAAAACAACACACCATAATGTGCTAAACTAATCTCTCCGTGGCTTTGGATATCTTCCTCCACCTACCAAAGAAACAGAAGAAATTGTATGATGCGGTGATCTAAATGGTCTTGTATTTATTATAGGCTCATCCTCAGATAATTTGCCTGCGATGCTATGTATCTTAGTAATTTCCATACACTCCTCAAAACTCAAATCCGGCATAATCGTAGGAATTCTTTTAGCTATCATTGTTTTTCCTGAACCGAGGACTTCCAATCATTAAAATATTATGGCCTCCACTAGTAGCCACTTCAATTGCCCTTTTGATGTTTTTCTGTCCTTTTACTTCTGAAAAATCCAGACTATTTTTCTCCTTGGACTTTTTTAAAATATCATCTTCTTTTTTTAAAGATAAGTTTATATTATGATTAAGATACTCTACTGTTTCTTCTAAACTTTCAACAGGAATTATTTCAAGT
>CAMUZC010000061.1 GCA_947165105.1 uncultured Lachnospiraceae bacterium
AATCAACACCTTCTTGATGTTTTGGATCTCCTATTGCACAACAAATATGTTCTTCCTCAATATTTTCCAAACTTAAATTGATATACTCATTCATACTATTTTACTCCTTCCAATGATTTAATTCCGTTAATTATAATTTCTAACGATAAATCAAAACTTTCTTTTATTGATATTGGATTACCAAAAGCATTATTATTAACCAATAATACAAAACCTTCCAAAAATCCTCTTAATGTTCTTATAATGTGTTCAATATTGTTATCGCTAATATTTAATGACTGTAATACTCTAAATAATAAACTAAATAATTTTGTTGTTGCTTCATTCTTTTCTTCACTTTCAAATTTGTTATACCAAAGCATAGCAGTAAATACTCCTATATTATTTGTAGCATAATCGTAAAAGGCATAACACATATTTTTCAAAGCATCATAACCTGCTATACCAACAGCTGATTCAATAGCTTTTTCTCCTAGTTCTTTCCAACCATAAAGCATAAGTCTTTCTTTTATCTCATCAAGACTTGAAATATGATTATATAAAGATGGAGATTTAATATTTAGTTCTTCAGCAATCATTTTTAAAGATAAGTTATCTAAACCAACTTCATTTGAGAGTCTTGCAGCCGTTTCAATAATAAGCTCATCACTAATAATATTCTTTGCCATCTCAACCTCCTAACTAATGATATTTATATTATAGCTAATCACATTAGTTTAGTCAATAATAAAAGGAGAACTTATAAAAATAATCTCCCCTATAACTTACTATTTCTCTGTTCAAATTTATTTAACTTTTGCTTATATAATAATATATTACTTTAAAAATATTGTCAAAAAAAGAGACAGCTTATGCCATCTCCTTCTATGTATTCATTGGTCACCATGTTTTTCCTTGATATATCAACTCTTTTAGACTATTTTCAAGATAATATAATTGTTCCAATGAGGGTAAAGGCGGTTCTCCGCTCTTTTATGCGAAGTGTTTTTCTTATTTCTTTTGGTATAACTACTCTACCTAAATCATCTATTCTTCTTACAACACCTGTTGCTTTCATTTGTTTTCCTCCTTGTTTTTCAAAGTTTTATATTGTTAGTGTTGCAATTTTTTTCAAAAATATACAAAAAAACATTGAACTAAATTTTGTTCAATGTTTTTTATATACATTTATAATTTATTATTTTTCTTGCTCGTAACACCAAAATATTGCAAACAAGTTATATAAATAATAGCCATATTACTTTAGATATTAAATGAGCTCCAAAATGCGCTAACATAGAATATCCAATTCCATATTTTCTATATAACCATCCAAAAGCTATACCAAATGCTCCATTCATAAGGAAACATCTAAATAATAATAAACCATCAATATATCCAAATGTTTCAATAGTTGCAGGTATATGTACTGCTGCAAATAATAAAGCAGTTATTATATTTGATATTGCAAATACTTTTGTAGGTATTTCTTTTTCTTTTCTATAAAATATTTTAGCTATAATCCATGAAAATAATGACATTAAAAATAATCTCATTAGTATTTCTTCAAATACACCACCATAAGTAAATGCTGAAACAATATATTCAAAAGTTGGTTTATTATCATAGCTATGTAATACTGGATTAATAAAACTTCCAAATATATATCTATCAACTACGCTTAAACCTAGCCCTCCAAGAATTGAAATCACAATAACTCCTATAATTGCTTTTTTGTTTATTTCAAACTTTTTCCACAAGCCTATCTTATTAGATAGTATTATTCCTATACCTGCAAATATAACGGCATATAAAGATATTTGTGCTACCGAAACAGCAATAAATAACTCTTTTGAACCTATTTGTTTTATTGTTTCTTCGAGCAGACTTTGATCAAATGATTGTAATGTATATATTGTAGTAAAATATCCTCCAATAATACATATTAAAATCATAAAAGCAAAAAACTTCCAATTTTCTTTAATATATTTCATCATAAGCTCCTCCTATTCTTTAGTAAGAACTTTTCTTTGCCAACTTCTTTGATTGCATTTAGGACATTTCATATATCTTGTTCTATTCATGTGCATAGCAAATAATACACTTGAATATGTTGGAATATACTTATGATGACATTTTTGACATTCATAATATCCTGCTGTTTGTTCTATTCGTATTGCAAATGGTAGCATAATTATAAATGGTATAAAACCAGTTAGAATAAGAGTTATTCTTAACCAATTTTCCATTTCTACAAGTGATGCAATAAGTATTAATGCAAAAAACACAATACTTATCAATACTCCTATAATTATTTCCATTGTTAGTAATCTTTTATCTGATTCTTCTTTTTGTTTTACCATTTCAAATAAATTTTGTTCAACTTTTTCATTATAATTATTCATTTCTAATACCTCCCCACTTAATAATTCATTTACACTTATTTTAAGTTCACTGCACAACTCTAGCATTATTGATGAATCAGGCATTGCTTTTCCATTTTCCCATTTAGATATAGCTCTATCCGTTATATTTAATTTTTCTGCAAGTTGCATTTGAGTTAAATTATTCCTTCTTCTACATTCTGCTATAAATTTTCCAATTTTAATCTGATCCATATATCTTTACCTCCTTCAATTTAAGTGTAAAATATTATTATTAAAAAGTACACATACCATTGGTTGAGTGGGGTGTTTTTTTATATCAACTAATGGTTGAATAATTATTTTTTCTTTCTTATTAAACAAATCCCTACTATTGAACCTATAAAAACTATTTTAGTTGAATAAGACTTTGCAAGTTTCAATTATAATTTTCTCACAACAACCGTTGCCTCGAAACAATTATCCTCTTTAATTTTAGCAAAAATTTCTCCATCCATTTTATGCATTAATTGCTTACAAATATACAGTCCAAGTCCGCTTCCTTCTTGCTTTTTAGAATTACTTCCTCTATAGAAAGAATCAAAAATATGTGGTAGTTCTTCTTCTTTTAAGCTACATCCTGTATTTAATACAGAAATTAATTTACAATCTTCTTCTTCATAAAATGAGATTGTAATTTGTTTTCCATCTCCATATTTTATTGCATTTTCTATAACATTTTGAATTACTTCTATAATCCTGTCTTCATCACCTTTTAATAAACAATCTCCGTAATCTGCTACTAAAAACTTTGTATGAAGTGTTTCTAGTTTATCTGCGTAATATGCTTGTATTTTTTCCATTACCTCTTTTAAATAAAAACCGCCATCTTTTACTTGAAGCTCCATAAAGTCTTCTCTAGAATTTTTAACTATTTCATTTACATATTGTTCTATTTCATCTGTATTTTTTAAAATTCCATCTATAACTTCTATTCTTTTTTCTTCTGTATCGTATAAATTTTCTTTTAAAGCCGTGGAATATAGTTTAATTGCAGATAATGGTGTTTTTATATCATGTGATAATGATAATATTAATGTCTTTTTTTCTTTCTGATATTTAAGTTCTCTTTTTTTACTGTCTTCCAAATTTTCACGAAGCATGTCCATTCCCCATGTAAATTTTCCAAAGTATTTATTTTTTTGTTCTTTTAGCGGAATGTTTAAATTTCCTTTTGCTAGTTCATATGGAAGATCTTTTATATTTGAAAATGGTTTTATTATTCTTTTATTTATATAAATATATGTACCTACCGACAGTACTACAATAGTGCCTAATGCACAGTTTATTAAAAACAGATTAGATCTATCGTTATTAGATTTATACTCTGTTTTATATATAACCTGCCCATCTTTTTCTTCACGAATAATATTGCTATCTACATGTTTTGAATTTTGTATATATACAAAATTTGTAATTGCTATTATTATTATCTCTAAGATAATTACTCCCCAAAAATATTTCATAAACTTTTTCATTCGAATCTATACCCCACTCCCCAAACTGTTATTATGTGTTTTGGCTCTTTTGGGTTTTCTTCTATTTTTTCTCTTAACCATTTTATATGTACAGTTAAAGATTGAAATTCAGTTTCACTGTCACTTCCCCAGATTGTGTTAAATAGATATTCTTTTTTTAATGTTGTATTTTTATTTTCTATTAGTATTTTTAATAATTCACATTCTTTTGATGTTAATTCATATTCTTTTTTTCCTACAGTTAAGGTTTGTTTAACTGTATTTAGTACCAAATTACCTTCAACTATTTTGTCTATATCATATCTCCTTTTAAAAATACCATTTATCTTGGCTAACAAAATATCTATATCTATTGGTTTTTCAATATAATCATCTGCTCCTAAAACAATTCCATTTAATTTATCTTCCTTATTTGTTTTAGCACTTAAAATAATAATTGGTGTATTTGCATTTTCTCTTATTTTTGAGCATACATTAAAGCCATCTATTCCTGGCAACATTATATCAAGCAGAACTAGCCTTGCCCCGTACTTTTCGTACAGAGACAAGGCTTTTTCTCCACTTTCTGCAACACTAACCACATAATTTTCCTTTGTTAAGAAATCTTTTAGTAGTGTTGAAATTTCTTTATTATCTTCTACAATTAAAATATCTATCATAATTAACCCCTCTTGATATATAGTTTACTATATTGGGAAAATTTTTTCAATTGGGGACGGAGAAGATTTTAAAAATTTAAAATCTTCTCCGTCCCCAATTTCAAAAGCTTACCAACCAAGTTCCATTAACCAGTTATTTAAAGCTCTTTCTCTTTCCATTTCTTCTTTATCAGAAAATTTATTTGATAACTCAAATTCACCTTGAATATTTCCATCAACTATATATAAAACTCTAGAACATTTTGCTGCAATTTTAGCATCATGTGTTACCATCATAATTGTTGTTCCTTCTTTATTTAGCTTAACTAATTCATCCATTACTTCTTCAGATGATGTTCTGTTTAAAGAACCTGTTGGCTCATCTGCAAATATTACTTTAGGATTATTTATCATACTTCTACAAATACATGCTCTTTGAAGTTGACCTCCTGATACTTCATTTATATCATTATCAGCAATTTTGATTATTCCAAGTTTTCTCATTAACTCTTCTGCATGCTTAATCTTTTCTTTTTTAGATTGTTTTGATTTAGTATTTCTTATTGCTGGTAATACAATGTTATCTAATACAGTTAAGTTTTTCATCATGTACATTTGTTGAAATATAAATCCCATTTCACTTAAACGTACTTCTGCTAATTTTTTGCTTTTTAATTTTGTTATATCTTTTCCATTAAATTTTATTTGTCCACAAGTTGCATTATCCATTCCTGAAACTGTATAAAGTAATGTAGATTTTCCAGATCCAGAAGGTCCCATAATTGCAACCATTTCTCCTTCTTCAACACTTAGATTAATATTTTTCAATACATTATTTTGTCTTTTATTAATCACATAAGTTTTACAAAGATCTTTAACTTCTATTATTTTTGACATTTTCTCTACTTCCTTTCTTTTTTATTCTATATTAGCTGTATCGCTACTCTTAATTCTCTTTGTTGTTAATGACGCCAAAGCTGCTATTATTACAGTTGCCACGAATACTATTCCTGGGTATATTAAATATACATGTAATGGATTTATTAAGAAATTAACTTTGTCTAATCCCATCATTGCGAAAACAGGGGTACACCATAGTCTTGTTATTGGTACTGCTAAAATAGCAGCTAACACCTCTGCAATAAGTGTTGCAACTAAAAATCTATATGTATGCCATTTGATTATATGACCATCTTTAAATCCTATAGCTTTTAATAAAGCTATTTGTGATTTTTCATTTGTTATAAATGATAACTCTATTAATAGTGTAACAAGTATTACAACTACAATTGTTATCGCAAGTAATAAGTATTGTACTGCTTCCATTGTATCAACAACACCAAGAAGCTTCGTACATGTTCCTGCTGCATCATATACCTCTTCAGATTTTACCAATTCTTTTATTTTTTCTATACGATTTTGTCTTTCTTCTTCAGTTGGATTATCTTTATAATCGATTTGATAGTAACCTGTACTAGATATTCTATCAAAATTTGATGGTGCATTCTCATTTAATCTTATTACTTCACCTTGATTATTTAATGATTTAAAATATGCTGTTACTATTAATTCTCTTTGTTCATTTCCAAAATCAATTGTAATTTTATCTCCTATTTTTGCTCCAAGTTTCTTAGATATTATATCTGTTATTGCTACCTCATTTTCTTTT
Organism: uncultured Lachnospiraceae bacterium; assembly: GCA_947165105.1. The sequence goes on from CAMUZC010000061.1 coordinate 6,188, forward strand.
ACTGGAGCAATTCCTTCATAATACACATATTCATCTGCCTTTATATTTAAGCCTTGAAGAGTTCTTATACTATATGTATTTCCATTAAAAGTTACATTATAATTAAACATTAATTCTTCGCACAATTTACATGGAATTCCATTTTTCTCAAATAGATTCTCATATTTTTTTAAATCATCTTCAAATACCTGTTTTGATTTCATGCTATTAAAACCATCTACATCTATCTCACCAGGAATAAAGTACACATCACTTTCTTTAAAAAATGCAGTTATCAAATTCTTACTTTTCATAGTGTCAGTTGTAATTACTATTCCTAAAACAAGTACTAAACATACAAAAAATGAGATTATAATTGTAATAAATCTTTTGGGTGCACTTAATATATCATTTATTGACATATATAAATTTAGTTTTATATGACTATTTTTTAATTTATATATAGTTTTTGCTTTATATCTTTCACCTGTTTGACCATTTCTTATTGCTTCTACTGGTGATGCTTTTTTTACTTTTCCAGTGAATATACGAGCAAATAAAACTGTTACTAATACTGTTAATATAGCTCCTATGATATTTATAGTAATTCCAACAGAGTTTCCAAGTACCATATTATCAGTTGATGATTTTATAAGCATATTTCCAAATGGAACGCTTAATAGTAACCCAATAACAGAGCCAACTATACCTAAAGATAAGTATTTAATAATATATAAATTTCTTATGCTTTTATTATTAATACCAATCGCTTTCATAACGCCTATTTCTCTGTATTCTTCATTTACTGTAAATGCTATTGTGAATCTAAGTACCAATAATGCTACTATAACCAAACATACACTTAAAATTAATACAATAAATGCAATTATCATATCCATTACATAAGTTAATTTTACAGTATCTTTTGAAGCTTTAAATAGACATGATGTTACATCACCTAAGCATTTTTCAACTTGGTTTGGATTATCTGTTTCTATATAGAATACTTCTTCACCCTTTTTTTGTTTTTCTTCTGCTGTGTTATCTTTATACATAGTATTAAATATTGTTTCGTAATCCTCTTTATTTAGTATTACCCTTGTTATTCCAACAAAACCTGATCCTAAAAATGCATCTTTTGCTTTTCCTGCTACTTTTAAATTCAATTTAAGCCCTTTTATATCAACTGTTACTTCATCTCCAATTGATAAATTACTTTTTTCAATGCATCTTCCAGTTAAATAAACTTCACCTTTTTTTACACTTGTTATTTCATTATCATCCTTATCAAAAAAATGAATAGCTGAATTCTCTATTGCTTGAAGTACAATGTTGTCTCCACCCTTTAAAGGTTCGTCTCCTCTTTTTATATTATTATTCATTGTTACTATACAAGGTTCAGATTTGTAGCTTTTAACTGATTCTTCTTTACCTAATAATTCTGGAACATTATTATCTTTTGAACACACTATATAGTAATCACCTATTCCCGCTTTCTCAAAATAATAATCTGTTCCATTCATTACTGTTGCTATATTATTTAAGCCACTTGCTGAAAATATTGTTGCTAAAATAATGAATAACAGTAATAAAAAGTTCATAACTTTTTTCTTTTTTAAGTCTAATTTTAAAATTCTAAAAAACATCTTTTATTTCTCCTCCTTCTGTATTCTAAATTAATTATAAAACAGAAATTATTAAATAATCATTAAATAAAAAAATTGCCAATAGGGACGGTTCTTTTTGGCAATAAGAACCGTCCCTTTTTCCACGAACCGTCCTTATTGCCAAAGAGAACCGTCCCTATTGGCACTAATCTTTAATCTCATCTAAAACCCAATCATAATCCCTCAAAACATACACACTTCCGCAATACTCGCAAACACCATTTTTGTTTAAATCAATATTTGCACCACATCCTGTACATCTACGTGCATTTCCAAGTGCTTTTGCATTTTTTATTTTAGAGAATTTTAATGTAACATATTTCTCCTTTCTTACATCTCTATCTCCTGAAATATATTTTTTTGTATCTTTTGTTATTTTGTAATCTAAATATTTTGTTAATAAACGAACAGTAATTTCAAATCTATCTTCTAATTCTTCAATATTTACTATGTTTGTGTCTGATACATTTAATTCATCATATACTTGGATTTCATTTGCTGATTGTAACTCTTGTATTTTTTGGTTGTATTTTTCATAAACTTCTTCTGATAAAAAGTGTCTTATGCTTTCTAAATTTTGTTTCATTACTCCTGTATATAATTTTATATAAACATTATCAACTTTTGCTTTAAATTTTGCCTCTGAAAATGTGTTATCTTCTCTAATTAAATTATCTAAAACCTCACTCATGATTCATACTTCCTTTCATTTTATTATTGAATAGTAACCATTCATCATTTCATCTTATTTGCATATATAATACCACAAAACCAAAAAAGAAACAACAAAAAGCAACACCATAAAACCGTAGAGTAGTAAAAATGTCGAAAAATGTCAGCTAGCAAAATTTATTAACCTGTAGTGGAGTGCGCAGTTTGGCGCCCCCACCTACCGTCTTTCTCTCAAATCCGAACGCCAGTAAACGAACGGAAGGTTAATAATATTTTGCTAGTTGATGTTTTTCGACATTTTTACGGCCCACTACAAATTATCTTGTCTAGTACAAACCTTCTTAGACATTACCCAACTTGTATTTTCTCCAACAATCTTAGAACTACAATATGGACATACTCCAGAAGCATTTACCTCAACAGGTGCTCCACAGTTTGGACATTTATCTATTTTCTCATCTGTATTCTTCATAATAAATGTGAAGTCATAGTACATTCTTAATTTATTTGTCTTGCTTCCTCTTAGGACTTTTCCGCTTTCTTTTTCAATAATATAATCATAGAATTCAATTATATACTTAGCAGTAACTTCAACATTATCATTTTGATCTACACAATTTGTAATTGCTGAATCTCTTAATACGAATCCGCTCATAATGTTTTGCTCGCCCTTAATTTCCATACTTGAAAGTTGAGATTCATACATATTGAACATTTCATCAGTTATAATATTGTGAACTTTTTCTAATTCAAAATTCATCCATGCATCTTCAACATCTAAGAACATTTGGTAACCATCTTTTAAGAATTGATTTTCATCAAATCCTGGTATTAATTCTTTCAACTTAGCAATTGCAGCTGCATTTGGTTGTAATTTAGTAATTGCCTGAATAGAAGCTTTTCCTCTTTTTGATGCAATAATAATTATTATAAATACAATTATTATCCATATAAATACTCCTACTACATCAGAGCCGTCACCTGATGAACTACTTGACCCTGAACTATAGCTAGAGCTGCTCCTGCTTGAATGACTTGAACTACTTGAGCTACTTGAGTGGCTTGATGAGCTTCCACCACTATAGCTTGAGTGATATCCAGCATCAGCATGGCTTTTGTTACTGTTGAAAACAAAACACAATGATGTAACCATTGCCAATGTCAGAATAATTTTAGCGAAAGTTTTTAAATACTTTTTCATATTTATACACCTCTCCTTACTTATTTATTCTCTTTATATTTTTGTACCATTTCATTATAGCATTCTCTACAAAC
>CAMUZC010000062.1 GCA_947165105.1 uncultured Lachnospiraceae bacterium
AAAGACTATGCAGAGTTAACAGGCAAAAAAGACATGAAAGAATTAAGAAAAAGAACTAGGGCAGACATGGAAATATTGAAAAGAATATATATAAGGGAAGAACCACGAAAGAAGTCTAGCAGAAATGCTGGAGAAGGAATCAATACTTATTTATTTGGGGGAACAGAAGGAATAAAGAACGGAAAAATTATATTTAAGTTTAACGAAGACTTTTTTAGAATGTTTGCAGGGCAAAAGAATTATTTGTATATGCCAGTAGAAGCTTTACAATCAAATGAAAAGAAAAATCCTCACACATATTTGTTATATAAAAAGGTAATAGCACACACAAGAATAAATGCAGGAAAGCCGAGAGAAAATAGAATAAAAGTGAAAGAGTTATATGACTTTTGTGTTACATTACCAAGATATGAAGAGGTTATGAAGACTACAAGGCAAACAGATAAAAGGATAATAGAACCATTTGAAAGGGATTTATCTGTTATAAAAGAATTTACATGGCACTATGAAACAGAAGAACCACCAAAGGACTTTAAAGAATGGTTGAACACATACATAATTATAGTATGGCATGAGCCACTACCAGGAATTGAAGAAGTAAAAAAAGGCAGAGAAAAGCAAAAAAAGAGAGTAGAAAAGGCAAAACAAAAAGCACTTGAAAAGATAGAAAAAGAAAAGTTAAAAAATAACGAATAATATTTTTTAGTTGTATAGTAAGTTGCAAACCTAGAGAAGTATTGATATATAGGCGAATGTAAACCGCTTCTAATATATAGGTTTGCAATAGTTGTACAACCTAGTTGCAAGGTAGTTGCAAACATATAAACAACGAAGAAAGGGGAACATCTACAATGTTTACAGTAAAACAAGTAGCAAATAGTCTGCAAATGTCAACACAGGCTATATATAAACAAAGAGAAGAGCTAATTGAAAAAGGTTATATGATAAAAAATGAGCAAGGGAACTGGGAAATAACAGACACAGGATTTAATTATCTGCAGGACAAAAAAATAGCATATATGCAACAACATAACACTCAGCTTGTGCAACCAGTTACCAACCAACCACCAAAAGAAGAGGAAACAGAAGAGGAAGAAAAAGCCACAAACATAGATATAACAACAGATGATAAAGTTGCAAACATACTAATCAACCACTATAAAGAGCAGTTGCAAACAATTACAAACCAGTTGCAAGAAATGACACAACAAAGGGATTACTTTAAGGCTAAATTTGAAGAAAAAGACAACCTTTGCAACCAGTATATGAATACTCATTTGTTACCACCAATAGAAGATGAACTCGAGACGAACTCGAGAGAAAATAAAAACAAAGGCTTTTTCTGGAAGCTATTTAATAAATAATAAGGGTATGGGAAACACCCATAATTTGAATTGTCGGGAGTACAAATTCAGTGCTTGCTAGGACAAATATAGGAGTATAGAAGCGGAAACCAAACCGCTTCTTTTTATCTGCAGAAAGGAATAAAAGAAGATGAATAGACATCCTAATCTAAACAATTTGAAACCATATAAACCAGGAGAGCATAGAGCAATAACAAATGGTCGTAAAGGTGGAATAAGAAGCGGAGAAGTAAGAAGAAAGAAAGCAGAAAAACAAAAAGAATATGATAAGTTTAAACGAGAACAAGACTATGTAAATACATTAAGCAATAAAGAGTTTGAAGATCATATAAACCAAATTAGAAATAAATACAAAGACCAATTCAGTAATATAGAGTCATTACTAATTGAATATAGAGAGTATTTCAGACCACAGAGTTTGCCTAAAAGCTATCAACATTATTTAGCAAACTATTATATAAGTTTAGGTAGTGTATTGAAGAGGAAATACACATTTAAAAATAAGGAATATTGGAATATAAAAAGGAACTTCTATCACGGTTAAATTGCAGAACACCCCTATCAAATCTCATCAAAGTTTTATCATTAAGGGGAGCGGGTGTAGGGCACTGACTAAACAAAAATATTATTTCTCTCACGTGAGAAGGGGTATATAAAAAAGAACGGTGTAAGGGCATTCAAACAACTCATATTAAGCCTATACGAGCCCCCCTCTTCTAATCTAAAAATAAACGATAGGGAGAACGGTGTAAGGGGCTTCATAATATTCGCAGGTAATTTATATAGGGGGTGTGGTATATTGTTGTTTTACCCAAGAGGAAGCCAAGAAAACAAGACTAAAACAAGACCAAAAGGAGACTAAAAAGAGTTGCAAACCAGTTGCAAAAGAGTTGTACTTTTCGCAAGTTTTTTTTACAAAAAAGAGACAAAAACAAGACAAAAATGAGACAAAAATATAATTTTCCGACACTATAAAAAAGAGTTATAATAACATTTATTTAGTTTTCCGAAGCTATAATATATATGACCTCTTCTAGTAATTTTTCCCCACTATAAAAAGGCAAAAAAAGAGCAATAAAAGGGCAACACTCTGACACTATAAAAAGGACTAAAAGAGTACAAAAAGAGTACCAAAAAACCTGAGAAAACCTGAACTTGAAAATAATAAAATAAGTTCAAAAACAGTTCAAAAAGAGTTCGACTTTCATAGTTTTTTGACACGATAAAAAGAGCACAATATAGGCACAAAAAGAGCACGATAATTGATAATATTATTCTTAATTGGGTAAATGTAAAAGTGACAAAATAGTGACAAAAAGGTAACAAAATTTAAGCAACTAAAAAGAAGATTCTGAACTTTTTGAACTCCCTAAAAGAGTAAAATGTTGAGAAATGTCAAGGTAAAAAAATATATCTCCCAGAGGGCAAATATACAAAAAAGGTGTCTAGACACCAAGCTGGCGAGTTTTGGGCAGTAAAAAATGCCATACATTTTTTGAAGTTTTCTGACACGATAAATGATAAAAATATTTTATATTTATTCGTGATATTTTAGTTTTAAGCAAGCACTGAATATGGTCGGTCGCTTTTTTCGACATTGCATATTCAAAATTAAGGATAAGCCCTAACCCTGTTTTTATGATCTAGTTGTATGCACAAATAGGAATCTTGCTAAATTTAGACAAGGTAAAGACAAGGTTATATAAAATATATTCCGAGTTTTCCGAGTCCCTAAAAAGAAAATATATAAAACCGCTTCTTGCAAAGTAAAATATTAATAGATATGGTATAACAACGATACTATATTCTTTTTTTATTTTCAATTCTGGAAGCAATACATACTTAGTTATGAACTTGTCAAAACTTGACTTTTTTTATATAATATGTCCTAACAAGCAAGACATTTGTATATACACATTTAAAAGATATATACAAATGTTATGAGGGGAGTATATATATGGCGAATATAGAAAACCTAAAACCTTTTACAACGGAGAATGCTTCCTACTATGGAAGAAGAGGAGGCATAGCTTCTGGAAAGACAAGAAAGAAAAAGGCACTATTACAAAAACAATTTAATGCTATGTGGGAATTATCAAACTATATTGATGATATGAACGATACAGAATACAAAGACTTTATAAGTGAGTTTTCAGAAGCGGAACAGGAACAAATAGGAATGATATTCAGACCAACAAAGCAACAAAAGAAAGAATTATTTAAGCAATTCAAATTTTAATAAATACTTTTTGCAAAAATTCAAATCGAACCGTGAGGGAAGCCCGAGAAATTTGAAAAACGAAAATATTATATTGACTAAAAATATATAAACAACAAAATCATGCTCCAGGAATTAAAAATTTTGACATATTTTATGCAGTAATATTCTTTTAGTTGTAATATTTATTTTGTATAGTCATAATTCAAACGAGAGTGCCCTTAAAATCGTTTTTAAGGTTTTTAAGTACAAGTTATATGTTTTTATATAAAAAGTGTCTTAAAATCGAAATATGGGGCTCATATTTTATATTATATTTTTAACCTTAACAATTCTTAACAAATTTGATATAAAAACCTAACTAAACTTAACTTTTTTATATATAGAACTTAGCAAAACTTAGCATATTTACTTTTTAGGTTAACAAATGTTAACATTCTTATATCTGCAGATGATAATATAATAATAAAAAATGTTAGCAAATGTTAGCATTATATGACCATACTACTTGACTAAACTTGACCGCTTCTATATATAAACTACTTGAGAAAACTTGAGTTTTATTTTAATAATATATGTGTATTTCACTACTGCAACTATAAAAAGGCTTGCAGTATTTTAAAACTTATCTGGAGTTTTTGGAGTCCCTAAAAAGAGGTAAGGTAGGGATAAGGTTATTCGGCACTTTCGGCACCCATAAAAAAGAGATTCCGAAGTTTCCGAAGTCCTTAAAAAGTGACTTTTGTTACTCCTTAAAAAGAGTTATGCTCAAAAATAAGCAAAAGCTATCCTGACTTTTCTGACTCCCTAAAAAGAAGAGGTATAGTCAATATGGGTAGGGGTGGTCTAAAAAGTATAGAACTTTTACATTAACAACGGTGCTAGAGGGTTATTGTAGAAAAAACTCCCTCAATTCAATTTTAAATGTCTACAAATGTCAACATTAAGAGGTAAAACAACTTTGATAAATTGTGATTTTTTAAAGAGTACATATTCCCTACAAGTATTGATATATATAGCAATTAAAAGAATATTGTATTTTAAGAATCCAACTGCAGTATGAATATTCTATCCGACCATTTCGACCACCCTAAAAAGAAGATAATAACCTCAGTAATTCTCAGTATAGAAGCGGTAAGTTTGTGAAACTATGGGAACAAAAAAAGAGTGTTTATAGCACCCTTTTTATACTTCCTCTTCTAATTCATTTCTATTTCAGAGCCTTCTAACTTTTTGCAACTACAAGTAAAGCCGTCCTCGTCTATTACATACCAGTTGCTACCCATTTCAATACGAACATTCTTCCACCTATCATTTACTTTGATTTTAAAGCATTCGCCACAATGTAGGTCGTTATATCTCTCTGTTTCTTCGTTATATGTTAGTGTCATTATTCCGCTTCCTTTCTATCTTTTAATATTTCAACTTCGTTTATAGTTTCCGTTACCTCTAGCATAACATCGTTTAGGAATCTATCAACATGACTTTTCTCGATTGTATCTTCTTTTATTTCATTTTTCATATATAGCTTAAATTCTTTTATATGTGCTTGTATTCCATCAAAGAATAATTGTAAAGCCATTTGCTCCTTTTCGCTCATAATACACCTCCAGCATAACAAAGTATTGTAACACACTACAACACTTATAAAGTGTTTTGTGTTTATTTTCGTTTGTATTCTTTGTACTTTTCCTGCTCTTTAGGAAGAAAAGCAACAAATTTGTAATCACATATATTCCAACTATTGTATAGCTTTTTATATGATCCACCGTTTGAAATTGTCTGCAATGTATGTCGTATTCTTTTATTTGCTTGTCTTTGTCCCCATTTGCAAGACCTTTCACATTTGCCACTAGGATACTTTTTATAGCTCCTACTCATTTCTATCAACCTTTCTACTACCTAAGTAAAGTAGTTAGAAGACTGATAACAACCCTTTAAACATATTAAATCACTCCTATATTTCTTCTTTTCCGACAGGTTTACCCCAGTCAATTTCTTTTGGTTTATAATCTCCGTTGTAGTTCTCGAAAAGTTCTTTTATATTTTCTTTTAACTTTTCCATGATATTACTCCTGCATTTCTTCTTTGTATATTTTTTGCAATAGTGCTTCTTCTAATGTTTTTGAAAAGTTTATTTTCATTTCTTCTGCTTTGGTGTTTACCCATTGAGGAATATTTACTGTCTTTTTTACTAATTGTTTTCCCCATTTTTCTGCAAAAGCACTAATATCTACTGCTATATATGTTTTAAATTTAGAAACATAGTCCCAATCTTCTATATCTAGTTTTTCTTCTGTTTCATCAAATGTTACATCTTCAATTTTGCTTGCTACTGGTATTTTCTTGCCTTCTTCCATTTCATCTAATACTAACCCAGCGATTAAATCTTCTGCCATATACATAGCCTCTTCTAAAGTGTTTCCACAAGTAGAAGCATTGCTATTTATAGCTTTTTCTAGGTCTGGAACAAATACAGAATATCCTCCCTCTTTCTCTTCATAAAATAATACTGGATAAATAACTTTCATTGTTAACCCTCCTATATATTGCAAGCAAGGGTTTATTTCAACCCTGCTTGTTTTAAGATTTTGTTAAGAGTTCCTTTCGGAATATCTCCTTTGTGTTTTGGTACTGGCATACTTCCGTTTTATTTCATTGTGTCTATATATGTAGTGTGAACCGTTAGTATGATGATGATACCAACCGTTGGAGATTAACAATTTCTCTAGTTCTCGAAATGTCATGACTATTTCCTCCTAACAATTATATTATACTACGTACACTACGTATTTGTCAATACCTATTTTATATTTTTCTCAAAAAGTTATTATTTTATGCAGTTAAAAGAATATATCTACCATTTATCAATAAAGTCAGAGCATAGATCCAGTCTATCATCTCCAGTTAAAGAAGAATCAATAATATTCTGCAGGTCATTTTTAACCTCTTCATATTTCTTTAATGCTTCCGCTTCTTCTCCATTTACAAATATAGTATGAAACATTATGCAGTCAGTTACACTGCAGATAATCTCGTAATGGTCATCTACTTTGTAAATATCAATAAAAGCACTATCTTTGTATTTCTCTGATTTTATAGCATTGCCTTTTTCATGTTTCCAATTATTCCACATACTCAAAAACTCCTTTTTTTAGGTTTCGTGATTTCAAATCGCTAAATTAATATGCAAGTTCTTCTTGTATGATTTTATTGTTTTCTGTAGCTTTCTCTATATCCTCATATAAGTCTTTATTATTCAATATTAAGTTGTTATCCTGGAAGAATATCAACACTTTATTTAAGGTCAATTCTTCTTGATTTAACATCTTTATAACTCTATCTTTCTTTGTCATTCCTATACCTCTTCATTATTTTATTTGTAGATGTTCAGCATAGTTATATATCACTCAGCCCACTTTTAGGCTCAGTAGGACACCTCAATTTTGCGGAGTCCTCTTCTATTCTTATTTATTAATTCAATTAAAAAGAAATATTTGTGTTTTTCTTTTATTTAATGGCAAAATGCAAATACAAAAATTTGCATTTTTGCTATATATTAATATAATTAATATATTTAGAGTTTTTTTGTACCTTGTAATCTTACAGTTGCAAGGGTTGTAAAAATGTCTTGTTACCCGTTACCCCCGAAATTGTTACCTTTCAACCCCCTAAATGTTACCCGTTAGCCCCTTTTAGTGTACATAATTTATATGGTTATTCCGCTTCTGTTTTAGTTGTATCTTTTTTCTTGTCTCCCTTTTTAGCTTTTTTCTGATTTTCCTTTTTCTTTTTCAAGGTTTCAATATCGCATTCATTATCATATACAGTCCCATTCTTTGATATTGTTTTTACATCACATTCAAGAATATTAGCAATCATTATATATTCATTTAAAGAGAATGTATCTCTTGTTATTTTATTACTTAATACTTCTTGTGTTATAGGTAACCCTAGTTTTGTCATTTCTTCAGCTAATTGTTTTGTTGATACATTTTTATCATACATTATTTTTCTAATAGTTACCGCTCCTGTTTTTATTCTTTCTTCCATTGTTTTTACACCTCTTTTCTTATCTGATATATACATTATAACAGTTATATAATCAAAAGTCAATATGGCATATCAAAAAAAAGTTAAAAAATATTTAAAAAAGGTATTGACATATCATAAAAAGATGATATAATATAACCATAAATGATTTTTGAATAATCAAAAATTGATATGAAAGGAGTGTAAAACATGGAAACAAAAGACTTAACAATAGTATTTGAAAATAACAACGAAGCGGTAACAAATAGCAGACTTGTTGCAGAATGTTTTGAAAAAAGGCACAGCGACATATTAAGAGCAATAGAAAAATTAAACTGCAGTAAGGAATTTAGCCAACGCAATTTTGCGTTGACCTCTTACATTGACAGACAAGGTAAAAATAGACCCGAATATTTTATAACAAAAGACGGTTTTACAATGTTAGCAATGGGATTTACTGGAGCAAAAGCAATGCAATTTAAAGAAGCCTATATCAATGCTTTTAACAAAATGGAACATCTATTGAAAGGTAATGAAACAATACTACAACTAGAAAAAAGAATCCAAGCACTAGAAGAGGCACACAAACCATTTAAGAAAGTAACCGAAGAAAGCATAATACAAGACTATTTTACAGCTATACAACAGGCATTAAGAAGCGGTAAATACTACCTAAAAAGAAGAAAAGGAAACGCAAGCGGTACAGGTCAGCTACTAGGTACTTACGATATGTTTACATACTCTTTAATAGGGCAAAAATCTTACGATATTTACAAAGAATATGCAGACGAGCCAGTACATAGACAAGCATTATATAACTTACTACTTACAAGAGGTTATCTAATACCACCAAGTCAAAAAGAAATAGAGAGAACAAAATCAAAATCAGTCACAAGAAAAATTATTTATTCTAAACAATACAGATGTCTAGTTATAAAAACATCAAAGACACCATTTGCATTATTATAATACATTAAATTCATACATAATCGCACCATATACAAGTTTTTATAATTAAAACATAAAAGTATATGCCTTTAAATAAAAATGTCTAAAAATGCAATTTAAGGGCATATACAAACAAATCTAAAAGAAAGGAGTTATACAATGGACTTTGAAAACCTACTGAAGAAAATCAGCTACATAGAAGCGGAGCTAACTATAATCAAGAAAGAACTTGTAAAACAAGTCAAAAAAGAAAAGAAAGAAAGGAGAAAAAACAAAAATGAAGATAGTAAATCGTAAGAAATTTATAAGAAGTATAGCAATAGTAATATTTCTTTTAATAGCAATATTCAATGTAAGTATTGCAAAATCAAACAATGAAGAGGAAATAATCAGCTATACAATAGCACCAGGTCAAACCTTATGGAGCATAGCAAGAGAATACACACCAAATTCAAAAGATATAAGGGAAACAATATACGAAATAAAACAATTAAATAATATGACAGATTCAACAATTTATCCAGGACAAACAATACAAATAAAAAAAGGGCAATAACAACGGCGAATTGTCAAAGCCCAGTTCTCCGATGAGAACATCTACAATGAAATTATAGCATAAAGACAAGTAAATATCAATAGAAAATCAATACTAAAATAGATAAATTATAAGGTTAATAAATGTTAATTTTTAGGAGGGTATAAAATGGAAGCAATATCAACAGAGAGTAAGAATATAAGCAATATTGAAAACGCAGGAATTGAAGTAAGTAAAATCAACGAAAATGACATTGCATTCTGGACTAGACCAGTTAAAATAAAAGAATTGTGGTACAATGCAATACTTCAAAAGCCACAACCTACAAAGAAAAACAATATACAATTTATTATGAGGTGCAAAATGTTTGGAGCTAAAGAAACAAGCTACATAGTAGTAAGCAGAGATCCAATGACACTAGAAGAAATAAATAAAATAGACTTAAATGACTACATATTCGGTAATCAAAGTAATTTTAGTAAGGGGGTTAATTATGTATGCGAATAAAGAAGAATCAATCAATCAATCAATCAATCAATCAATCAATCAATCAATCAATCAATCAAT
>CAMUZC010000063.1 GCA_947165105.1 uncultured Lachnospiraceae bacterium
TTAGAAAAAATTTCATTAATTATATCTTCAGCAACATCTTCCCCTGTTATTGCAGATAAATCGCTTAAAATCTGTTTAATAGGAATACTTACAATATCAATTGGCAATCCACTATTATTAGATTCAATAGCCTCATTAACGCTTCCTATAGCCTTATCAATCTGATTTTTATGTCTAATATTTGTAATTATAACACCATCATTCATTTTAATTTCACTTGTTCTGAATAACTCAGATACTTTTTTATAAATATCTTCTACACCTTCTCCAGTTTTAGCTGAAATTTTTATAATGTTTGATGACGCACTTCTTATTTTTTCATTGTTTTCTAACTTGAAATCTCCAATATCTTTTTTATTTAATAAAATAATAGCCTTTTTATTTTTTATAATATTCAAAATTTCTAGATCTTCTTCATCAAGTTCTTTTGAACCATCAAAAATTGCAATAATTAAATCAGCATCTTCTGATAGTTTTAATGCTCTTTTTACACCTATTTCCTCAATTTTATCATCTGTTTTCCTTATTCCTGCTGTGTCTATTAGTTTCAATGAAATTCCATCAATATTAATATACTCTTCTATAGTGTCCCTAGTAGTTCCAGCATATTCACTAACAATTGCTCTTTCCTCGTTTAGGATTGAGTTTAATAGTGATGATTTACCAGCATTAGGCTTACCTAAAATTATCGTTTTAACGCCTTCTTTAAGGATTTTTCCATTTTCAAAACTATTAGATAAATTTATTAAATCTTGTTTTATTTCATTTAAAACATTTTCAATTTTTTTATTTGTAACATCTTCAATATCGTATTCTGGATAGTCAATATTTGCTTCTATATCAGCCATTACATCTAACAATTTGTCTCTAATTTCGTGTATTTTTTTTGATAAATTACCTTCTAATTGGTTAATTGATGCCTTTGCTTCATTATCAGATTTGGAATTAATAAGATCTATTACAGATTCTGCTTGAGCTAAATCTATTCTTCCGTTCAAAAAAGCTCTTTTTGTGAATTCCCCTGGTTCCGCTAGTTCTGCTCCATTTTTTAAACATAATTCTAATATTTTCTTCTCAACAATTATTCCACCATGAGAATTAATTTCACACATATTTTCTGTTGTATAACTCTTTGGACTTACAAAATATGATACTAATACTTCATCTATTTTTTCTTGTGTTTCCGGATTTACTATATAGCCAAATTTCATAGTATAACCTTTTATTTCTTCGTTTTCTTTATTAACTGGAATAAAAAATTTATTTAATATTTCAAATGATTTTTTCCCACTCATTCTAATTATTCCAATTCCGCCATTTCCTGTCGCTGTTGATATTGCAGCTATTGTACTCATTTTTTACCTCCTTTTTCCCTATTAAAAAAGTCAAAGCACGAAATCAGTTTAATATAACTTATAAAACTAAAATCTGAACTTTGACTTCTGATTTTTTATTATTTAATTATTTTTTTGCGATAACAACTTTTCTGTTTGGTTCTTCACCAACACTGTATGTTGTTACATATTTACTATCTTGTAATTTTGTATGAATTATTTTTCTTTCATAGGCTCCCATTGGCTCTAGTGTAATTGATTTTCCTGTTCTGCTTACTGTTTTAGATACTTTTACAGCAAGATTTTCCAATGTTTCTTTTCTTTTATTTCTGTAATTTTCTATGTCTAAAATAACTCTAATTTTTGAATTATTATTCTTATTAGCTATTGATGACAAAATAGTTTGAATAGAGTTTAAAACATCTCCTCTATAACCAATTAAAAATCCTGAATCTTCTCCTGTAATGTTTACTTCAATATTTTGATCTTTTATTTCTACATTACAGTCAAAGTGCTTGTCTGATGCTGTTTTTAGAAAATCTAAAATAAATTTTTCTACATTATTTTTTGCATTTTCTAATTCTGCTTCATCTATTATTCTTTCTTCTTTGTTGTCTCTTTTTTCAGATACATTTTCTTTTGGTTTTTCAAAACTTTCTTTTACTGTTAATTCTACTTTTACAACTCTTGGAGCTAATATATCAAAAAAACTTCTTTTTCCTTCTGTTTCAAGTACTTTTATATCTACCATGTTTTTTGATACATTTAATTCTTTTAATCCTTTTTCTATTGCTTCATTTGTTGTTTTTCCTTCGGATATAATAGTTCTAGGCATTTTGTTCATCCTCCTTATTATCTATTATTCTTTTTAGAATAACTCTTTCACCAATCATTAATACATTACTTACAAACCAGTATAATGCAAGACCTAATGGTGCAATAAAAGCAATTGAAACTGTCATTATTGGCATTATATATAACATACTTTTATTCATTTGTGCCACAGTATCTACTTCATTTGGATCTTTGCTACCATCTTTATCATCTTTTTTCTTGCTTGGAGTATTTGAGTTTAGTTTAATTGATAAGAATGATGATATAACATATAAAAGAGGTATAATATAAACTTTATAATCTTTTAAGTTTTCGTTAGGAACTTTACTTAAATCAAGACTTAAAAAGTCCATATTTATATTTAGTTTTTCTAATAAATCTTTTCTTTTTACTAAATCTTCTTTATTCTCTTTTACTTCTTCCTTGTTTTCTTGTTCTGAATTATTTTCCCCATTGTTTTCTTCTGTGTTTTCAACATTTTCAGAAGTTTCTGAATTTTCAGTATTATTATCAAAAGAATTTATTTTTTCATCAATATTTTTATAATCTTCGCTTATACGTGCAATAGTTGCAATTTCAATATATCTTGTTTTACTATTATTGTTTTCTTTAATATTATTTTTATATTCTTCAACAACTGATTTTAATTCAGGATTTTTATCATTTGCTTTTTTCATATATGTAAGTGGTTGACTTACCATATAAAATACTGAGAATATAATAATAATTTGAACTATAGCACTTAAACATCCACTGAATGGAGATATTTTTTCTTTTTTATAAAGCTCCATTGTTTCTTTATTCAACATCTCAGGGTTATTTTTGTATTTTAATTGTATTGCTTTAATTTGCCCTTGAATCTTATTTGTTTTTTTCATTGATTGTTGTTGTTTAATAGTTATTGGCAATAAAATAATTCTAAGTAATATTGAGAATACAATTATTGCAAAACCAAAATTGTTATTTAATAATTCATATAAAAAATTAAGTAAATAACCAAAAATATTTGAAATTAATGCAAACATCTAATTTCCTCCTTATTATTTTAAAGGGTCATATCCACCTTTTGAAAATGGATTGCACTTTAATAATCTTTTTACTCCTAATAAAAACCCCTTTATTACCCCATATTTTTCAATGGCTTGTATCATATATTCAGAACATGTTGGATAATATTTGCAATGTATACCACATGCTGAAATCATTGGAGAAATTATTTTTTTATATCCTTTTAATAAAAAAATCATTACTTTTTTCATATTTTTCCTATTATTTTATTAATTCTGCCTTTTTAAATATAGCATTCATTTCTCTTTTTATTTCAAAAAAATCTGCTTCCTCTATGTCAATATTCTTATTCCATAGAAATACTATACTATTTCCTTGTATCAATTTATCTTTTATTAATCTATAATTCTCTCTAATCAATCTTTTAGCATTATTTCTTTTTACGGCTTTGCCAAGTTTAGTGTTTATGGCAATTCCTATAATGTTTTTGTTTAGATTGTTTTTCTTAATATAGATTGTAAGATATTTTCCATGATAATACTGGCCTTTTGACAGAACATATCTAAATTCATAATTTTTTTTTAAAGTATTTATTTTCCTCATATTTCACTCTTTTACTACATTATTTTTAATAATAGGCGGAATTTTGCTCCGCCCTAATAGTTTTAGTGTTTTTTTGTAAAAAAAAGCCACATAAATCTTTAGTGGCTTTTTCTTAAGCACATATTTTCTTTCTTCCTTTGGCACGTCTAGCTTTTAATACGTTTCTTCCAGATTTTGTGCTCATTCTTTTTAAGAATCCATGTTCTTTCATTCTTTGTCTATTTTTTGGTTGGAATGTTCTTTTCATCTTGATTTGCACCTCCTATTGCGTTTTTTTATAAATAACCGTAACCGGAATATTTCAAAAAAATTATTAACGTTACAATTATACAACAGATTTTGCCATTATGTCAATAGGAATAGCGTAAAATTTTTTCTACTTTTTCTATTGACTATTACACCCCCTTTTGATATGATAGACAAATAATAGGGGAGTATGGTTTTCAGCCATTATTTTATCATAATTTTTAACAGATTTTTCGAAAGTTATCCACAGGTGTGGACATTTATCAACATATGTGGATAACTCTGTGGATAACTCATACGTCCCAGTTATTTCAAGTGTTTTGGAGGACATAAAAAGATGCAAAATGAAGCAAATGAACTTTTAACAAAAGCAAAAGAACTTTTAAAAGATGAAACAACAAAAATATCTTATGAAACATGGATAAAAAATCTGGAAATCCAAAATGCAGATAACGGTAATATTGTTTTAGTTGCTTCTTCTAGTTTTCAGAAAGAAGCAATTTATTCACGCTATCATGATTTGCTTACCAATACTTTTAACTTTATTACTAATAAAGACTGCAATGTTTCAATCATTTCAAAAGACGAAATTGAACCAGATGATTCTTTGGCGTCGGATTTTAGTTCTAATTTGGGAAATTCTAACCCTACACTAAATCCTAAATATACTTTTGATACATTTGTTGTTGGTAATAATAATAGATTTGCCCATGCTGCCGCATTAGCAGTTGCTGAAGCACCAGCTACATCATATAATCCTTTGTTTTTATATGGTGGTGTTGGTCTTGGTAAAACTCACTTAATGCATGCTATCGGTAACGCTATTTTAAGAAAAAATAAAAACGCTAATATTCTATATGTTACTTCTGAAAAGTTCACTAATCAATTAATCAATTCTATTAAAGATAATAGTAATGAACAATTTAGAGATAAATATAGAAATATTGATGTTTTATTAATTGACGATATTCAATTTATCGCCGGAAAAGAACGTGTACAAGAAGAATTTTTCCATACTTTTAATGCATTACATGAAAGTGGAAAACAAATTATTTTATCTAGTGATAGGCCACCAAAAGAGATTCAATTATTAGAGGACAGGCTTAAATCAAGATTTGAATGGGGTCTTATTGCTGATATTCAAACACCAGATTATGAAACTCGTTTAGCAATCTTAAGAAAGAAAGCTCAATTAGATAATATAAATATTGATGGTGAAATTTTATCTAATATTGCTACAAAAATTGATACTAATATTAGAGAATTGGAAGGAACTTTAAATAAATTGATTGCTAAGGCTTCATTAACAAATAGCCCAATTACTGCTGAGATGGCTGAAAAAGCAATTAATGATATAATTGCTCAACAAGAAAAAGTATTTTCTGCAGAATTTGTACAAGAAACAGTTGCTAAGTATTTTAATATTGATGCAAAAGATTTAAGGGGATCAAAAAGAAATAATGAAGTTGCATTCCCAAGACAAATTGCAATGTATTTATGTAGAAAGGTCGCTCAAATGTCTTTACCTCAAATTGGAAAAGACTTTGGAAAAAGAGATCACACTACTGTAATGCATGCATGTACTAAAATAGAACAAGAAATAAAAGAAAATTTAAATACTAAATTAATTGTTGAAAGTGTTGAAAGCTTACTTCTAGCTGACAATAAAAAGGATTAATTTATAAAAATATATACTAAAATATCTATAATTACACATTGATAATATATAAAAAAATAATAAAAAAGGTTTAATTAGTTTTGTGCAAAGTTCCGTGAAGTTTTTTGAAATTATTCACAGAGTTATCCACAGTTTTTCGTAAACCTGTGGATAACTTTTGCGAACGCCATAGTTGCTTATATATAAACTAATATTACAAATTTCGACAAAAAATGTTCGTCGATTTTATGTTTGATAAACAACCTTTAATGTTAGTAAGGACAAGCAATTCACGAGTTATCCACATGGGGCTGTGGATAACGTGTGGATAAAATGTGGATAACTGAGTTATCCACAGGTTTACATTTTCAACTGTGGATAACTTTCCGAGTTATCCACAAAGTTATCCACATTGAAACTCTTACGGGCGCAACGGTTTGATATAGTTATCCACACAATCCACAGCACCTACTACTACTACTACTAATTATATATATATATATTATAATAATATAAAGGAGACGTGAAAAAAAATGAAAATAATTTGTGACAAAGACAAAATCCTTAAAGCTATTAATTCCGTAACTAAAGCGGTAGCTTCTAAGACTACTATGCCTATATTAGAAGGTATACTTATTCAAACAAATGATAAAGAAGTTAAATTAACAACATATGATTTAGAAATAGGAATTGAATATATTATAGAAGCAGAAGTTGAAGAACAAGGTGCAACAGTTGTTAATGCTATAATGTTTAGTGAAATTATTAGAAAATTACCAGATACAGAAATTAAAATATATATTAATGATAAAAATCTATTAGTAATAGAATGTGAAGGTTCTTTATATAAGTTAGCAACAATGAATCCTAATGAATTTCCAGAATTACCACAAATTAATATAGAAAACTCTATAGAATTAGAACAAAATGCATTAAAGGAAATGATTAGAAAAACAATTTTTGCTGTTAGTACAGAAGAAAATAGACCAATTTTTACTGGTTGTTTATTTGAAGTAGTAGATAATAAATTAAATTTAGTAGCAGTTGATGGATTTAGATTAGCATGGAAAACTAAATATCTTCAAACTAAAGTAAATAATTTTTCAGCTGTTATTCCAGGAAGAACTTTAAATGAAATAAATAAAATTATTTTAGATTCATTTGATCCAATTCAAATTGGAATTGCAAAAAATCAAGCTTTATTTGAAATGGAAAATTGTAAAATTGTTACTAGATTATTAGATGGAGAGTTTTTAAATTATTCTAATGTTATACCAAGCATGTGGGATACAAGAATTAGAGTTAATAAAAGTGTTATGCAAAACTGCTTTGAAAGAGTAAGTTTAATTTCATCTTCTTCTATAGAAAAAGAAAAGAAATATCCAGTTAAAGTTTCTATTGATATAGGAAAAGTAATTATTTCATGTACTAACCAAACTGGCGATGCAAAAGAAGAAATGTATGTTTCTACTGAAGGTAAGAATCTAGAAGCTGGATTTAATCCAAAATATTTCTTAGATGCTTTTAGAGCAATTGACGATGAAGAAGTATTTATTGATTTTGGTACAAGTATTTCACCATGTATTATAAGACCAGTTGATAATGGAGATTATATTTACATGATTTTACCTATTAGAATGAAGGATTAGTGGATAAGTTATCCACAGATAAGGAACAATATGTTGATAACTAGTTTAAAAATTCATAATTTTAGAAATTATGAAGAGCTAAAGATAGATTTTAATAAAGATGTTAATGTAATTTATGGAGATAACGCTCAAGGAAAGACCAATATTTTAGAAGCAATTTATCTAACTGCAATTGGAAAATCTTTTAGAACTAATAAAGATAAGGAATTAATAAAAATGGGGGAGAGTTTTGCTACAGTTGAAGCTGAATTTTCCAAGTCAGATAGAGATGGTTCTATAAAAATTGAAATTAATGATAAGAAAAATATTTTTGTAAATCGGAGTAAAAGTAAAAAAGTTTAGTGAGTTACTAGGAAATATGCATGTAGTTATTTTTACTCCAGATGATATTAATATTTTAAAAGATGGACCAGCTCAAAGAAGACGATTCTTAGATATTTTTATTAGTCAGTTACGTCCTAATTATGTGTATTGTTTAAATATGTATCTAAAAGCTTTAGAACAAAAAAATAATTATTTAAAGCAAATAAAATTTGAAAATAAATCTGAAGAGTTTTTAGATATTTGGGATGAAAAAATTGCTGATTATGCAGAAAAGGTTTTTAAATACAGATTTGAATTTATTGAGAAAATAAAAAATAAAATAAAATCAGTTCACAATGTTATTACTGAAAATAATGAAGATATTAATATTGAGTATGTTACTGATTTTACTAATAAAGAAGATTTTTTGAAAAAATTAAAAAGTTGTAGGAAACTAGATATTATTAAAGGATTTTCTACAAAAGGTATCCATAGAGATGATTTTAATGTTTATATAAATGGAAATTTAGTAAATGTTTATGGGTCTCAAGGACAACATAGAACAGCAATTTTATCATTAAAAATGTCTGAACTTAAAGTAATTTATGATGAAATTGGGGAAAATCCAATTTTATTATTAGATGATTTTATGTCAGAATTAGATGAAAAAAGAAGGACAAATTTTCTCGAGTATATTAGGGATACACAGGTTTTGGTTACTTGTACGGATAAATTTGTACTTGAAAAAAATAATTTTAACTTATATAATGTGAGAAGTGGAAAAATTGTTACCTAGTGTTTAGGGTAGCCGTCAAAAATAATAATTATGTAGTGCTTGGATTTATATATTAAATTCCGTAGGCTTACTGGCTGGTTTTAGTATAAGATAAAAGAAATTTGTGATTTTGTAATAATTTAAGTTTGTTTGATTCCTTTTATCGATTATACTAAAACGTGCCAAACTGCGCGCCTTGTACTACATTTAATATATAAATCCAAGCACTACATAATTATTATTTTTGACTACTCTACAAGAGAAAAAATAAAAAATGTATCGCAATTTTGCGATGGAAAGGAAAAGATGTAGAATGGAAAAATTTGAGCATGAGTATAATGCTGAGCAAATTCAGGTTTTGGAAGGGCTTGAGCATGTTAGAAAGAGACCAGGTATGTATATTGGTAGTGTTTCAATTAGAGGTTTGCATCACTTAGTTTATGAAATTGTTGATAACTGCGTTGATGAAGCTTTAGCTGGATATTGTACTAATATTAAAGTTGAAATTGAACCTGGAAATATAATTTGTGTAGAAGATAATGGTAGAGGTATACCAGTTGATATACATCCAAAAACAAAAATTTCAGCTGCAGAAACTGTTTATACTAAGTTGAATGCAGGTGGAAAATTTGGTGGAGATAGCGGATATAAAGTTTCTGGTGGTCTTCATGGTGTTGGTGCTTCTGTTGTTAATGCTTTATCTACTTGGGCTGAAGTTACAATTCAAAGAGATGGCGGACTTTTCCAAATGAAATTTGAAAGAGGTAAAACTGTTCAATCTTTAACTAGAATTGGAGATTCAGATAAGACAGGAACAAAGGTTAGATTTTTAGCGGATGATACAATTTTTGAAACATTAGAATATGATTACGAAACTCTAGAAAATAGATTTAGAGAAATGGCATTTTTAACAAAAGGTTTAAATATTAGCATTGAAGATAAAAGAGGGGAAGAAGTTAAAAAGGCTGATTTCTGCTTTGAAGGTGGATTAAATTCTTTTGTTGAATTTTTAAATAAAAATAAAGAAAAAATAAATCAACAACCTATTTATATTGAGAAAGATGATGGGGAAGTTCCTGTTGAAATTGCTTTCCAATATACAACTGCTTATTCAGAAAATATTTATTCTTTTGTAAATAATATTAATACAATTGAAGGTGGAAC
>CAMUZC010000064.1 GCA_947165105.1 uncultured Lachnospiraceae bacterium
ATAAAAAATCCCCTAATTCCCCTATTTTAAAAAATTGTTTTAACGCATTTTGGGTTGGTGGGCTGATTTGTTCTATCGGTCAAATAATAATGGATTTTTGCATGTATAAAGGATTAGATCAAACTTCCGCATCAACCGTTGTTTCTATCGTATTAATTGGTGTTGCAGCTTTGCTTACTGGATTGAATATCTTTAATAAAATCGGAAAATTTGCTGGTGCAGGTTCATTAGTTCCTATTACCGGATTTGCAAACTCTATTGTTTCTCCTGCTATCGAGTACAAATCTGAGGGGTATGTAATGGGTGTTGGTGGTAAAATGTTTACTGTTGCAGGGCCTGTTCTTGTATTTGGTATTTGTACATCTGTGCTTATTGGAATTATTGCAACGTTATTCTCTTAAAATAAAAATGGACAGTTCTAAACTGAAGTGAACTGCTAAAAGTTCTCTTCTCAATAAAACTGTCCATTTATTTAAATCTCTATTAACTTTTCTAAATAAACTGAGTAAATATAACACTTATCTACATTTCTTCTTAGAGCCTGCTCCAATGCTTTTTTATATATCTCTAATTGTTTTCTATATTTCTCAACTAATTCGTTTTCCTTACCTTTTTCAACATAATCAGTTTTATAATCTACTAAAACAATTTCGCCTTCTTGATTAATAAAATACAAATCTATGATACCTTGAACTAATATATTATCATCGATTCCATTTCCATAAACCTCGTCAGCTGTTAAACTAATGTAAAATGGTTGTTCTTTATATACTTTCTTAGCATTTTTTAATTGTTTAAACAAATCTGATTTTGTATAAGAATATAACTTATACATGTTAATAGCTTCACTTTCAAGTTTAGTTATTAGCTTTCTTCGAACGAGATCATCTACTAATTCTTGTAACATTTGTTTAGTATATTCTTTATGCTCATCTAGCTTTTGGAAGCATAAATGCATTAATGTTCCTTTTTGTGCGCCAGTGATTTTGGTATCTTCATTTAGGAATTGTGGTCTGGCTACTGCAAATTTTGATTCTTGTGTTTCACTGTCTTTATCCTGTTCATTTAATTCTTCAATAGATATAATTTGTTCATTATTCTCCGCTTCTTTCAATTTTGTAACAGATGTTTTGGTTGGAATAACTGCAGATTCCATATAGTAGTACTTCCATTTCAAAACTTTTGCTAATTCATTTGTTGATGATTTTTCAACTTCATTTGCTCTTTTATTTAATCTAGTTACAATATTATCCTCTTCATCCACACTTTCTTCCTCTGTTAAATCCTTTAACAAATCAGCTTTTTTTATAACATTTAATTTCATATATTTACCTATATTATCAATATTATTAAAATACACTAATTCAATCCAATCTAAATATGATTTGTATTTTTTTAATAATACATGATTAATTTCTTTTTTGTCGGTTTTATACATTTGAACTAAGCCTTCTTTTTCTTTAAACGCCTTTTCAATATCTTTACATACTCCTGTTATAATCAATTTTTCCTTAGCTCTTGTTAATGCAACATATAAAACTCTCATTTCTTCAGATAACGTTTCAACTTTGGATTTTAGTCTAATTGCCTCTTTTGCAAGTGTAGTGTATTCTATTTTTTTATCTGCATTTATGTATTTCGGTCCAAATCCCAAGTCTTGATGCAATATAATATTATCGTTTAAATCTTGTAAATTGAATTGTTTTCCCATACATGACAAAAATACAACAGGAAACTCTAGACCTTTACTCTTGTGAATACTCATAATTCTTACAACATTTTCATTTTCACCTATTAATTTTGCTGATGATAAATCACCACTATTTGAATGAAGCTTATCTATAAAATTAATGAAATTAAACAATCCTTTAAAACTTGCTGATTCATATTGTTTTGCTCTTTCAAATAGCATTTTTAAATTAGCTTGTCTTAATCCACCATTTGGTAATAGTGTTACGTAATTGTAGAAATTTGTATCACTATAAATTTGCCATATTAACTCATCTAGAGCCATATATTTTTCTTCACTTTGCCATTTTTTTAAATTATGCAAGAAATTCTCTAATTTATTTTTTAGTTCAACATTTTCTGCTTCCTCTGCAATTGTTGTTTTTGAATTATCATGGCTGTTTTCTTCATCAAATTTCTTTAATTCTTCATATTTGTTTTTTACAGATTCGTAGAAAGATATATTTTTATCATTTCCTCTAATTTCAACCAATTCATTATCTGTAAATCCTCCTATGCTTGACCTTAGAACAGTTACTAAAGGTATATCTTGCATTGGGTTATCTATGACTTTCAACAAGGACATTATAGTTTGAATTTCCATTGTTTCTAAGTATTCTGAAGATACATCACTAAATACAGGCATATTCAAATTAGAAATTTCTTTTTCGAAGATTGGAGCTGAAACTTTTGTTGAACGAAGTAAAACTACTACATCTTTATATGTGATTTTTCTATATCCTTTTTTTCTATCATAAACCATATAGTCACTATCTATTAATTCTTTAATTTTTTTTGCAACATATTTTGCTTCTAATACAACGTCTTCGATTCTTTCTTGGGATTCATTTACTTCGTCATTTGGATCTGCTTCTTCTGATTTTTCATTTGTATTATCCACATTTTCTTCACTTACATCTTTATAAATGTCAACTTCTGGTGGTTTTAAATCTATTATATTTAGTTCTGCTATCCCAGCATAATTGTCTTTACAATTTTCATCCTCTGGTTCTGGATAATTTGCACCTAAATTTAAGAACTCATTTTCATCATAACAAATATCCCCTAATTTATTGCTCATAATATTTTCAAAAACTAAGTTAGTTAAATCTAATACATTTTCCCTACTTCTAAAATTCTTAAATAGTTGAATTTTCATTCCCGTAGTAATAGGTTCACCTTTTAATTTATATGTCGCGTATTTTTCTAAGAACAGTTCTGGCCTTGCTTGTCTAAATTTATAAATACTTTGCTTAACATCTCCAACCATAAAAATATTATTTCCTCTTGATACACTTTTTAAAATGTACTCTTGAACAAGGTTACTGTCTTGATACTCATCTATTGCAATTTCTTCGAATTTATCTTTATATTTTTTTGCAACATCGGTTTCACGAATTACGCCATTTTCGTCTTCTTTTAATAGAATATTCAAAGCAAAATGTTCAATATCATTGAAATCTACTATATTTTTTTCTTTTTTTCTTGCAGCAAATTTTGATGTAAACTCTATCACTAATTGTTTGACCGCATTTAATACATCATACATTTCATATATATCACTATTTGCTTGTTTAGAATTATAAATCAAATACTTTTCAACTGTTGCAGCCACTTTTTTCTTGACACTATCTCTTATTTCTTTTGCTTCATCCTTGCACTCTAATGTAATTTTTCTATCAGAAGGCCACTTAGGCCATGCAAGAGTTAGTGCACTGTTATAAGCTGACTCCCATAAATCTGCGCTATTTCTTATTTTTTCTAAATTTTCAATATCATTGCTAATAACTATTTGAAATTTTTCTAATTCTTCAAATTTTGATAAATTTGCTTCAACTTGTTTTAGTTTCAATATAGAATCTGTTAATTCTTCTTTAAAATTCTCTAATAAAATCTGTCCCCATACTGTTTCCGAAAAATCATTTTCCAATTTATCTTTTAAATTAAACTTTTCAACCTGCTCTATCAACCATTTTTCTGGGAAAGGACTACTTTGAATAAATCTATATACATTTAAAACTAATTGTCTTAAGTTTTCATCCCCTCGATAGTTTGTGTATGTATTTAGAAGTCTTTCAAAATCTTTATCTTCATTTACATATTTCTCTTCAAATAAGTCATCAATAATCTCTTGTTTTAAAAGCTCAATTTCAGCTGTATCGGCAACTCTAAAGTTTGCTGAAGTATCTATCTCATAAAAATTATTTCTTATTACATCCAAACAAAATGAGTGAATTGTACTAATATTGCACTTATTTAATAACACTATTTGTCTCTGTAAATCCATATTAGTAGGATCATCTTCAATTTTTTTATAAATCGCTTCTAAAATTCTTTCCCTCATTTCACTTGCTGCCGCGCTTGTAAATGTAACTATTAAAATTTTATCTATATCAACTTTATCATTTATAACTTTATTTATAATCCTCTCAACCAAAACAGCTGTCTTACCACTACCGAGCAGCTGCTGCCACCAAAATATTATTTCCTTTTTCACTGATAGCCAATGATTGTTCTTTTGTCCATTTAACTTCTGACACTTATGTACCTCCTGAATTTCAGTGAGACATTTGGGGACGGTCTTTTTTTGTCTCATTTTTGAGACACTTCGGGGACGGTCTTTAAATGTTTCACATTTTAGTCCAGTATATAACATCTAATCCGTTTTTTCAATACGAAAAATTTTATAAAACAAAAGAGCTGTAGAGTAGTAAAAATGTCGAAAAATGTCAGCTAGATAAATATATTGAAACGAAGTACAAGGTGCGCAGTTGGCAAGGTTTGCCAAAAGGCGTAAAAGGAACAAAATAAATAATTACTTTTTTCTTTTCAACAGTTCCTTTTACCTTTTGACAAAGCCGAGCCAGCAAACCTACGTAGTTCAATATATTTATCTAGCTGACATTTTTCGACATTTTTACGGCCACCTATAAAAAAACAAACCTACTTCACATACATCTCCGGATCCACAGCTACTCCATCTTTCAAAATTTCAAAATGCAAATGCGGATCATCTAAAATTTCAAAAGTTGCCGAATTACCTACAGTTCCCAAAGTTTGTCCTGCTTTTACATTTTCACCAACAACCACAAATTCAGCTGTTAACAAATTAGAATAAACTGAAGTAAATCCATTCTCATGTTCTATTACAACTGTCAGACCATATCTAGGATCATTTTTTATTGACTTAACTACACCATCTGAAGATGATTTAACAATTGTAGTCTTATCCGCTTTAATGTCTATTCCTAGATGTGTTGTCCATTCTTTTAAAGTTTCTGAATATATTAGTTTATCTTTTCCATAGTGCTTAACAACTTCCCCCTCAACTGGCATTGTGAATGTAGGATCTTTTTGTGTATCTTCATTCTCTTTCACAGCTTCACTATTTACAGGATTAACATCTTCATCTGAAAACGATTCAATATTTGAAGTTGTCGCTGTATTTGTATCTGTTTGCGTATTTATACTTGTTGACGAATTGTCATCGCTTTTGTTCTCTTTAGCAGTAGTGTTTTCTGCTTCATCTTCAATCTTTACCTGAACACTATTTTCTTCATCAATCTCTTTATAATCTTTCAACTCATCTACTTTTTTACCAATTGATGAATTAGCTTGTTCAATTGAATTCTGCTCTACATCATTTCCTTGACCAATTTGTAAATTATTCTTATTCTTTTTATTTGTAAAGACGTTAAACAATATTATAAAAAGAATTATTGCAGCAATAGCACCTCCCAATGAAATATAAATAATTTGATTAATATTTTTCTCTCTTAAAGTTTTTGCCATAATGTATTCCTCCTTTTTCTTTAGTTGAATTATTTCCAGTTTAGTGAATTTTATACATTCCAAAATAGAACATTTTAGACATTACGCCAACCCCATCACATTGACACAACTTCAACTCCAACATAGAAATGTTTTATTATATCTTCACATCCATAACCTTGCTTAGCTAAACTATCTGCACCTGTTTGACTCATGCCTACTCCATGTCCATATCCGGTTACTTTAAACTTAATATTATCACCTATTTCTATATTGAAATTAGCTGATTTTAATCCAAAAATTGTTCTAATCTCAACTCCTGATAAATTGTAATTTCCTATTTTTATTGTTTTAATTCTTCCTCCTGTTGTATATTCTAGTATTTGAATGCAATTATCTTCTTCAAAATTAATAATAAAGTCTGAATATTTATCTTTAATCTTCGAAACAAACTCTTCCTTACTTAATTCCACTTCTGAGCTATATTGTTCATATCCATCTTCTCCAGATGTTTCCACTGTCTGAAGATATGGATATCCACTTCCACCCCATACATTTACAGGTGCTTCAGTAGCCCCACCACTGTTTGAATGGAAAAATGCATTTATAGGTTTTCCATCATAAGTAATTATTTTTCCCTTTGTTTCATTAACTGCATATACAATCTTACTCCAATTTTCTTCTTGTTTGTCTTCGTCCCATCTTGCAAATCTGCCTTCTTTTGTAATCCAAGCTTGACAACATGTTGAATCGTCACATATCTGCGCTTCTCCATGTTTAGATTGATTTTGCATAATTTTATATATTGTATATGTTCTAGCCACAATTGCCTGTGCTTTCAGAGCTTCTATATCAAAATCTACTGGCATTTCTGCAGAAACAACTCCATATAAATATTCATCCAAGTTCATTTCTTCAATAGTATTGGTCTTAGTGTGTAAAACTTTTATTGTACTATAATCATTATAGTTGTATGGAGTTGAATCAACTTTACTGTAATCAATTCCATGATTCAAATTGTTTTGTTCTTCTTGATTATTTTCAAAATCACCTGTTCCTTGTTCTTCACTAACAATAGTTTTACTTTCAACTGTAACTCTTGTAAAACAGAATGGTATTATGAATGTTAATATTACTAAAGTTAAAACATATAAAAC
The DNA here is from genome assembly GCA_947165105.1 of uncultured Lachnospiraceae bacterium. Next base: position 6,657 of record CAMUZC010000064.1, read on the forward strand.
TATTTTTTTCATATTTTTATCCTTCCAGAATGTATTTTCATGTTTAATTGCTCTTAAAGCCTTATACTGCAAGCATTTCTTTCATATCTGATAATACTCGTTTTTCAATTCTAGAAACTTGAACCTGACTTATTCCAAGCACTTTTGCTACCTGTGATTGAGTACTCCCTCTGAAATATCTTAATAGAATAATTTTTCTATCCCTTTCATCAAGCCTATTTATAGCATCCTTCAAAACAATTTTGTCAATTATATTCTTTTCATTCTCATCATTTGCTGGAATCTTATCTAATATATTTCCTTCATTTTCATCTTTATAATTCACATCATAAATTGAATCCACACAATTTACTGAATCTAGAGCTGCTGCAATTTCTTCTTTGGCAACCTTCAGTATTTTAGCAATCTCCTCTAATTTAATTTCTTCACCTTTTTTATTTAGATGTTCCTTTTGTATTTCTCTTATTTTCACACATAATTCTTTTGTACTTCTACTAACTTTAATTGGCCCATCGTCTCGTATAAATCTTTTTATTTCACCTAATATATATGGAACTGCATATGTTGATAGTTGGACTTCGAAATTCGTATCAAATCTTCTAATCGATTTTATAAAGCCGAGTGAACCAATCTGATATAAATCTTCTAATTCATAGCCTCTCTCTTTAAATCTTCTTACAATGCTCCAAATTAGTCCTGAATTGCTTTCAACTAATTTAGACATTGCTTCTTCGTTTCCCTCTTTGGCTTTAATAATATCCTCAACACTGTTTTCGTACATATTATTTAATTTAAGCCTTCCTTTCTATCTTTTGTTTTATATTTAGTTAATTGCACATAATGAGTCTGTTCCTAGATTTAGTGCATCACTCTCTTTGTTTTCATCATTTGATGGTATTTTTTCTATAATTTTTTTCATTGTTATTTTAGTCCCAAGTCCTAGAACTGACTCAATATGTACTTCGTCCATAAAGCTTTCCATTATTGTAAAGCCCATTCCTGATCTTTCTAAATTTGGTTTTGAGGTATATAATGGTTTTCTTGCTATCTCGACATTTTCAATACCTTTTCCGGAATCAGATATTTCAATTTCTATTGTATTAGCAAATATTTTTGCTATTATCTTTATAATCCCATCCATATTTTCATATCCATGAATTATGCTATTGGTAACAGCTTCTGATACAGCTGTTTTTATATCAGCAAGTTCTTCAATTGTTGGATCTAATTGCGCTGCAAAAGCTGCAACAGTTATTCTAGCAAATGCTTCATTATTTGATTTGCTTAAAAATTCTAATTTCATTTCGTTTTCATACAAACCTTTCATTTGTTCCATCCTTTGTATAATATATTTAGGTTTTTTATTGGTTATACCTATAAACCAATGTATTTATTTGCATTCTTATGCATTTTTCACCACCGGAATAATTTTCAAAACTCCACTCATCTCAAATATTTTTTGAATACTTGGTTTTACATTTGTCATCTCGACGCTTCCTCCAAGCATATTAGCAGTTTTATACCTTCCGATTATCATTCCTATTCCTGCACTATCCATGAAAGATACCTTATCAAAATCAAATATAACTTTTCTAGGCATATATCTCGCAATTTCATTGTCAGCCATCCTCCTTATTTTTTCTGTACTGTGATGATCAATTTCTTCAGTAATTTTGATTCGCAAAAGCTTGTCCTCTTTTAAAAATTCACTTTCCAAAATACAGTCCTCCTTGCTTTTTTATTTATAAATTTGATTATAGTTCTATTTCCATTTTTTTCCAAGAGCGAAAAATAGGAAGTTTTGTCGAATGGGTGAAAAGTTTTCGACAGAATTTTTTTAATTTGTTGCCGAGAGAAAGAAATATATTATTCCTCCGTTCGTTTGCTGGCGTGGGAGTTTTGGATAAAGACTTTAGGTGAGAGCGCCAAACTGCGCGCTACACTACGGAATAATATATTTCTTTCTCCGAATAGATTTGTAATTAAATAAAAAATGTCCGAGTTTTCAATCTCTAGAAAACTCGGACATTCCTGTTATTTATAAAATTCTACACTCTAGAACTCATCAAATTGCTAGAAGAGTAGCTCTTTAACCCTTTATTAAATACAACAAATGCTAAAATTACGCTAATAACAGTAACTCCTAGAACTGTAAGCAGGCTTACTAAATCAAATTTGATAATAATATGTAGTGGTAAATAATTAGTTAAACCTACTGGTATTATTGTATAAAAAATAAGTTTAACTGAATTTTTAAAAATAGTATCTGGATATGTTGCAAAGTTAATTATAGCTCCAGATAATGTATCAACTAACACATCGCCTTTAACAAATTTGAAGCATATGCAACTTAGAATTACTGTAAATGATGTAATTATAATACTTCCAGTAATACTAAATAGTACAAACAATCCAAATTGAGCTAAAGTCATATGACAGAATAATACAACAATAAATCCATATAAAATATCTCCTATTGCTGAAATACTAGTATCTGAAGTAATTACACTTAACAATACATTTTTAGGTTGAACCAAAAATGAATCAAGTTTTCCATTAACTAT
>CAMUZC010000065.1 GCA_947165105.1 uncultured Lachnospiraceae bacterium
AAGCAAATACAAGATTTTTCCATTCTTTATATTCGAAAATATCCAATTTTTCTGCAGTAACTACACTTGAATATGTTTTCAACATACCAGCTTTAATACCCTTTGGAGGTTCGTTTGTAACTTTCAAAGATTGATGTAATAAGCCTATAGGGAATTCATCTCTTGGTTCACAACTAAGCCATATTCTCATTTCTGGATTAAATTCTATATCTTGATTTTTCAACAAAATATCTAATTTACTCATGAAATCTAAACCTAAATGACAATTTTGGAAGTATACCCAATCTCCTGTTGTTCTACATTCATCAACGACACTTAAGGCTATTTCTAAAACACCTTCTCCCATAGATATTGAATCAATTTTTTTTCCTTTTTTTCTGGCTAAGTTTTCTATGTTTGTAGATGGATCTGCACCTGCTGATAACAAGAATAAAATTGGTGTTCTGGAATCTGTTATATTATAAATATCTTTAATTTCTTCTGGGTATGGATTTAAGAAATCTTTATCATCTAGAATACATGGAACAAATTGTTGAGTGGCACAAATTATAGTTCTATCGTCTCTCATAGCTCTTACAAACATAAGTTTTAAGAAAGCCGCTAATTTTTTATTATGATTATATAAATCTTCATATGGCACAAAATTTTCGGCTTCTTGGGCATTATAGAAAGTTTTGAATTTTTCTGGTTCTGTATTTAATTTATCTGTTAATCTTTGGAAATATAAATGACTATCATTGAATTTATGTCTAGTAATAGCTAATAAATTCAAATATTCTTTAGGCTTTTTATCACCTTTGGCTCCAAGGAAGTCATAAGGGCAATCAGGTTCATTTATTTGGTTTATTATTCCACCACATTTAATGAAGAAACCAATATCATTTTGTTTTAATAAATATGCTCCATCGATTCTTTCCTCTGCTAATATTTTGAAACAAACCAATAAAATAAATGCAGTTTTATGCTTTTCAAAAAGACCTCTTACAATATATTTATATACGTGTTCTGTTAATTTTCTTACAATATGACGTACTCTTTGATCTGTATTATTGCTCATTGTTGAATTTTCTATGGCATAATTAAATAGGACTAAAAATTGTTGTAAAGAAGTTGAATACATTTTTGAAATTTCTTGCATTTGAACAATTGAGAAATATAAGACAGAACCTCTAGTAGCTACTGGTAAATATTTTTCTCTTTTTTGGTTAATATCTTTCTTTTTTTCTTCGGCTTCTTTAATTTTTTTGGTATTATCTTCTGCTTGGGTTTTTGAATTATTTAAAACAATAACTATATCTTCGTTATCTAGAAGATTTCCTTCTTTGTTAAGATTATCCAAAATTTCTTTTTGACATTGTAATAAAGAATTTTTATTTTTAGTAATATCTGCTAAAATTTGTTTCAAAGTTTCTTCTAAAGGTTTTTGTTCTTTAGAAATGACAATAGCTTGTAATTGTTGCTCTAAACCAATAGCAGTAACACAGAAATCAATAATTGTAGTTTTAGCGGCAAGTTCTGGGGTAAAGTGTGGATTAATTAATTTACATAACATAAATAATTTAAATCTTTCATCAAATTCTACATCTTGACCATTAATTCTTATTTTTTTAATTTTTGAAGTAGAACCTTTTTTATCAACGAATTGTTTTTCTAAAATAGGATCTAAGGTTGTGTCAACATCGTTTTCTATACCTTCTATCATAATTTGATTTTCCATACCTAATAAAGAGTTACAATAACTTTCAAATCTTTTACCACAAAATGTTGCCATTTGATAAATATGCTTTTCAGCAAGAATTGTTGGGTACATATTTACTAACCAATTTTTAGCTTGATCTTGAGGATCTATTAATAAAGGGAAACGAGATGATGTAGTAACTAATATCGCATTTTGTATAGATAAAGTATCACTAGGTAATTTACTCATAAACCATTCATTTTTTTGTGGTTCATCCGCTAAGAAATCTTCAATAACAATTTGATCATTATATGGTATACCTCTTTTAGAAACATCTCCTTTGAAAACTTTTTCGAATAAAATATTTGTCCTAAATGTATAATTAAATGGTCCTGCATATGCAATAAATGCAGCGGCTATAGCCGAATCACCCAAGAGTTGTCTTTTTTCTTGGTCAAATCTATTACTATCTTCTGTCCATCTCTTTTTTTCTCCTTTCAATGATTCAATAAGTTGTCTTGCACCATTTACTTTTTTGGCCATCTTGTTTAAAATTTCTTGTTGAGCATCTTTTTTCTGTCTAACTTCAGCTAAAGAATCTTCTAATTTTTTCTTTTCAGCAAGTACATCGGCTTTTCTTTTTTGTTGAACTTCTAATTTTTTCATAGCTTCAGCAAATTGTTTACTCATATATTCGACATTTTGTTGTTTTGGAATAACATCTCTGACAGCATAAACAAAATCTGAAATAGACCTACAAAAAGCTGCTAATCTTTTGCAAGCATCTCCACCAATTTTCATAGCTACATCATCGGAGAATAGAGGTTCATCTTTAGATGTTTTTGAATCTAAGAAAGGCCTAAGGAGTTCTAATGTTTCATCGTTAATGTTTAATTTATTACCATTAAGTTTTTCCTGCCATTCTTTAATTGTATCAAAGAAAGAACCATATGAGTTACTTGCAATATAAGAAATCATAGTTGTCCAGCCTAATGGAGAATAATATCTAACTTTTGTATCTTTATTTACTTCTAATTCTCCGAAATTATCTGGTACTGCTAATCTTTTACTCATAATAATACCACAACATTCGAAATAGAATTTAATTGAAGTAGGGACATTTGTTTTACCTAAAGGTTGTAAGACTTTTTGATCTAAATCTAAAATTTTTTGTTGAGCTGCATCTAATTTTGGTTTAGCTAAGGCTAATTCAAGATTAACTTCTTCACTTTTTGCTTTGATAATAGATGCATTTTTGTTACATTTTTCTTCTTCAGCACTGACTTCTTTTTCTAATTGTGCAGTAGCAGCATTTTTTATACTTAAGTCTTGCTCTTTAAGATCGACTTCTTTTTTAATTTTTTCTACTTCAACTACTTGAACCTGCATTTCCTGACTTTTTTTAGCAATATCTTTTTCTGCTTCAGCTAATTTAGCCAATCCATTATTAATTGTGGTTTCTTTTATTGAAATTTCTGCTTTTTTTCTCATATATACTTTCATATATTCTTGTATAAAACTCAAGAAACTTTTTGGTGTGACATATACATGTCTTCTGAAATAGTCATAATAATCTTTACAAGTTTGTTCTGAAATTGTAATATGGACACCTGCTATATGGTTGTATAATTGGGTGATTTGTTCTGGTTTTCCTACTAATTTAAGATTTTTATTGTTTTCAATAGCACCTTTTGCGACAGAAATTAAGGCTTCTTCGGGCCAAGGCAATAACCATATAATAGTAACACTTGAAAATAGAACTGGGAATTTAATGAATTTTTCTCTGAATTTTTCAGATGAAGGAGAGAAACAAAGAGAAATATGTAAATATTTTCTTGCAAAGAAAATTAATTTTTCCCATACTGCACTTTCATCAAATTCTTGATTTTGGAATTCACTAATTTTTCCCAAAGTTGTTCTCATTGTAGCAATAATTGTATTTTTATCATTCTTTTGTCCGAATAAGTTGGCAATTTCTCCTGTAGACAAAAATGAGGAAACCACTTCTAAATAATAATCCATTTTAAATTCAGCATCTGTCATTAAAAGTGTTTGTGGTATAAATGAAATACCTTTAGCTTCATTATAATTTTCAATAATTTTACTGAAACAAGCTCTGAAAACAGCTCTTAAATCATCAGGTCTTGGTGGAGTTCCATATGTTGGCTGTACTAAATCATTTTGTTCACAATAAGCAGCTAATCTTGTCAAACTTTGTTTACCAGAACCTCCTACACCTACTAGCATACAACTACCTTGATCTTGTTGAATAACACGTGTAATTCTCATTAAATTTTTGAGACAATCATCGAAAAGTACAATTTCTACATGTTTTCTAGTTTTGTCTTCGTTTAATTCACTCATAAATTGTTCTGTAGCGGCTCTTGCTTTATCCAAAGTTTCTACATTTTCATAAGCTTTAGGGAAAACTAGGCAACCTATATCTTCATTAATAGTTTTTGGTCTTAAATAATCTGCGAAAAAGATATCATTTTTTAATTGATCAGTAATTTCTTTATCAAAGTTTTCTCCTAAGACAATTTCTACAATATTAACGAATTCTTTTTTATCTTCTACATCTCTTAATTTATCACTAAATACTCTTGTGACTTCATGTTTCCATAAAAATAGTAAGAAAATATCACTCTTTATTTGATATTTAGATTCAGCTTTTATAATACCTTCTTTATCAGCATTGAAAATACCTTGGAAAGTTCTTGACAATTCTCTCATGTTATAAGTATAATGGAATTTAATTGGAGTAGGTTGAAATTTACTTTCCATTCTTTTTAATAAATCACTAGTTAATTTAGGCAATTTCATAGCTTGATTAACTATAACATCACCATAAGTTTTTTTGTTGTAGAAAGCTTGACAAATTTTACCATAAATATCATTGACTGATTGTTCATTTGGTAATACCATATTAAATATAAAGAAATGTCTTTTAAGTCTATTTGGAATATCATTTTTACCTCCTTTTGGATGGTTCATAGCAGCAACAAAAGACAATTTTGATATTTTTTTCATAACTCCTCTGTTTTCATCAGCTTTAATTAAATAATATCCACTGAATTCTAATAATTGTCTTACAAGTTCTAAAGTAACTTGATCACCCCATTTATTAATATATGGCATAGATAAATCATCTATAAATATAACCATACTTTTATCCAACATTGGAATATATTCATTACCACTTTTTTCTAATTCATCGTCACATGTTTCTTGGAAGTTTGTTGGTGAAGTTGCAGAAGAAAAGTTTACTCTTTTTAGAGCTTTTTTAGGATCATCTTTAAAGCTTTCTTTGTAAATTAAAACAGTTGAAGTTTTTGCTGTACCAGAATCTCCTAACAATAAGCATGGAGGAGACCTATCAGACACTGCATCTAGTCTGCATTGATTTATTCTTTCAATTAAGAAAAGAGCTCTTGTAGAGTCCATTGTAGGAATTAATAAGGAGGAGAAATTTTTCAAATTCTTGGATGTAATGGTAATACTTTGTGGGGTCCATGGGTCCCAATTACCATCTAAAGAGCATTCGAAAATAGTATTTCCGTTTTGGACATCGGGGAGTTTGAATCCTTTTCCTGCTAAATATTTATGGAATTTTTCTCTTTCTTTGATATCATATAATGAACCTATAGCCCATGCAAATGAAAAAGCAGTACTTTTATCTATGTAATCTTTATCAATTGTTTTATTTTTATCTCCTAATAAACTTTCTAAAAGTAATAAAAAGTTTTTGACTTTAATAAGCCAAGAAATTCCCATACAAGGTGAAAAGTTTCTTAATAGCTCATTTTCAACGTTTTCATTAATTAATTTATCAATATTTTTCTTGATGTATTCTTCATCTACTTTGAATTTAGATTTAATATCTTTTAATAAATCTTTGTTCTTTTTGAACCAAGTTCTTACATATGGTTTATATGTAATATCTCTTTCTGTTATATAAATCATACCACAACGAGATACTGTTGCTAAAGAGGCATTTTTGACGTTTTCTGTTTCCATTACAAGTCTACATGAATCAAGCATTGCAATACGCTCATTGTTTGATAATGTTAAAATTTTGTTATCATCTAATACTGTATTTAAGTTTTCAATCCAAATTGAATCAATAGGTCCATCACATACAATCCAGTTATTTTGTTTACTGTAGGAAGATGACGATTCGTTACATTTTTTCCAAATCATAGTAAATACACCTAAAATATAAGTATCTTCAATTTTTTGAATAAACAAATATTCGTTTTCAACAGCTTTAGGATTTAATCTATGGATTTTCCATTTAGGGTCTTTTTCATTAGTATTTAATTCAGACATAGCTTCTGTCAAAACTTCAGTAATTGTAGTTTTTCCAACACCTGTATTACCGACAATCATAAACCCATGACGGACATGATAAGTTTCATAAGTTTGAATAATTTTTTCTACCCAAATATTTAAATTATCCAATTTTTTTCTTTCCAAAACAATTTTAATTTGGTCCATTAATTTAGGATATGATTCTTGTTTAGCATTCTTTTGCATTGGGAAAACATCACTAATCAAGTTAAGGAAAAGTGGTTTATCATCAGGTACTAATTTTGATAAATTCATACTTCTTAAAGCCATATATATTAATTCCTCTTCTTTATCTTTATCATTTTTATATTTTTTCTTTTCATTACCACCATGTCTTAATACAGATAAAATATTTCTAAGACCAAAATCATAATGTTGTTGTTTAGATAACTGAGCATCACATAATTCATATAATTTTCTGAATTTTTTAGAAATATCATCATAGCAATCGAAACCATAAGAACACAATTTGACTCTGATAATTGATTCTTTGTTTGGTGCCATCATAGTAACACCTCTGAATAAAATTTTAAGATTTTCTGGTAATTCTTGACGGCCGGAATAACCTGGGTTCATAGTAATGAAATAACCCATAGTAGGTATAAGCTCAATATCAGTGAAATTATTCCCTCCTTCAGGGAATTTAAATCTTTCTTGATTTTTTTTACGACAATCCTGAATAGCTGAAATAATAGTAGCTAAGACAGATAAGACTTCTAATTGAATACGATTAAATTCATCAAAACATCCCCAAGCTCCAGATCTACATAAGCCTTTGAAAATTTCTGCCATATTTTTATATCTATGTTCTGGGGCACAATTTGTAACTAAGACAAAGACACCCATGGATCTACCCATATCTTTTACTGTTTCCGTTTTACCAGTACCGGCAGGTCCTGCTGGGGCACCTCCATATTGCATACCCATAGCTTGGGCTAAAGTGATATAACATTTATCTGTTAAAGGTGTGATGCACATTCTTTCTTTTGCTCCTAAAAATTCATAACCATATTCAAAAGCGACATCAGTAATATTTATTAAACAAGTTCTAATAGTTTTTCTTGAAGTTTTGTGATCATACCAATATACACGAGTTTGTTTAAGCCAATCATAATCATTGACTGTGACAATTTGTCTTGCCATTTCTTTATCATGTACAAAATATTCATAAATATCTTTATTGTGTACATGAATAATAATAAGTGCTTCTAATTTAACCATAGGTAATTTATATTGAGAACCATCTCTTGCCATTGATGTTAATTCAGTTAAAATTACATTAAAATCTTTCATTGCAGGGTCTATTTCTCCAGCAACTAATTTTTTCTTATAAGAATCTCCTTTTTCATATGATGTTCTTACAATAAATTCTTCTAATCTTTTTGTACCGAATAATTGAAGACCAAAGATAACAACTTGGCAAATATATTTTTCTATAAAAGCTCGAAATCCATCTTTGTTATTATCATCTAAAGGTTGATCGTAGAAATTTTTCATATCATAATAAGCTTGTTCGAATAAATCTCTTAAAGAATATTTCATTGAAGCAACTAAATCACATAACCATTCTTCTATTTTGCCATCACATTTGACTGGATGTGCAGTCATATCTACTTCTTGTTTATCATCAGGTGTTTGTGCACTTTTTACTTGTCTAATAGCAATAATACTTTTTTTATCAGCATCAGCAAATTCAATATCATTAATTGCGTCGAAAATAATACCTAAATTAGATTTAATATTTGCAGGATCACTTCTTTTGGATAAAATATCCAATAAGACACCATTTGATACAAAGTAAAATCTTGGAAATTGACCTCTTTTACCTTCTAAGTAAATATCTAATTTTTGTTGGCATTCTTTTAAAGTTTTATCTATATCTAAAAGATCTGGTGTTAATTCATTTGAAGAACATAAACTATATACTATTTTAGTTGGATAGGCTTTATCCATCATAATTTTAACCCATAATTTGTGACAATTTTCGAAATTTTTTGTAGGACCTGGTAATTCTTTTCTGATATCACCACCTATGAAGAAAGATTGTAATGAGTTCCATAATTGTTGTACACCTAACCATAATTCTAAAGTATTGTTAATAGTTTGGAAAGCAGTTTCTTTTTGTTTGATTCTTGCATTTAATTCATTGGTTAAATTTCTACTTTGGGATTTAAATCCAGAAATTTTACCTGAATGTTCTTCGACTGTGGCTTTTATTTCCAAAGTTGATACAGTATCTAATAAGAATAAATCTTTAATTGTTTTATGTGGTTCAAATTTAAATACTTTTGTTGCCCATTCGTCATCAATTTCTTTCAATTGAGTATCAATTTTTTTCTGTTGTTTAGCGACAGTGACAGTATCTTCAATTTCACCTTTATATTCTTCGATTTTTTTGTCATTTTCTTCAAATTTATCAAATATTTTTTTAAGTCTAAACAATCCTCCATCTATTTTTACAGTGGCTAATTCTGGAACTTCTAATTTTTCAGCCAAATGTTTATAGTGATGGTCTTCGAAATCAAATGTTAATAAATCGAAGCTTTCTACAATATTTTGTAATTTTAAAATCTCATTTTTTAAATTTTCATATTCTGTTGTGGTTGTCAAAGCTTTATTGACTTTGTATTGTTTTTGGTTAAATTCTTGGCATTTATTTTCCATTTCTTCTTTTTTAGCATTTAATTCATTAAATTGCATTTCTTTCCATTCATCTTTTTGTTTTAAAACACTCATATATAAATCATATAAAGTACCTAATTTTTTTAATTCTTCTTCCATTTCTTTTAATTCAGGATAATTATTTTGTGAAACATTAAAAATATTTTCTGCATTTTTAATATTTACCCATTGTTTATTAAGTACTAAAACTTTTCTTCTAAAAGATTCTAACCTATCATAAGCAACTTCAACTTTAGGTTCTTTAGTAGGCCCACTTTTATCGTATTCTACTTTTAATTGTTTTACTTGTTCTTTAAGATTTGCTGCTTCTTCATATAATTTCTTTTTATATTTTAATTGCTCTTTTTGTAAATTATCTCTCATATTTGATGCTTGAACTAAAATATTTTTCCATT
>CAMUZC010000066.1 GCA_947165105.1 uncultured Lachnospiraceae bacterium
AAAGGTATTCCTGAAGAAATTCAAGAAAAATTATTTAAAGAAATGGTTACAACTAAAGGAAAAAATGGTACTGGTTTAGGATTATTTATGTCTTACTCTAACATTAGAGCTCATTTCAATGGTAATATGAGATTTGAGTCTGAAGTTGGTAAGGGTACTACATTTGAAATTACTTTACCAGTTTAGAATTTAAATAAAATATAGGACGGAGAAAATTCAAGATTTTCTCCGTCCCCTATTTTATTTATTACTTTTCAAAACATCAGAACCTTTTCTTCTAATTCTTGTTAACGCAGTATCAACTGATTTTGCTTGACAATTAAGTTTTTCAGCAATTTGTGCATAACTTTTTCCTGTTAAATATTCGTTTAATACTGACTTTTCATGTTCACTTAACTTGCTATATAAACTATCTGCAATTCCTTTATAATACTCTTTATCAATAAATTCATCAAATGGATTATATCCACTATCAAGAATTTCAACTAGCTCATTTTCATTTTCTTCTGAATCGTCCCCCACTTTTTTATTAAGTGAGATTGCATAATTTAACGGCATTTGTTTTTGTCTATTTGCTGATTTAATTAATGATATTAATTTACGGTCAATACATAAATTTGCAAAAGTTTTAAATGATGTGTTATTATTATCTACATTATAGTTCTTTATTGCAGATAATAAACCAATCATTCCCTCTTGTGCAATATCATTTTTTTCAGAACCCATAGCAAAAAATTTACTTGCTTTGTTATTTACAAGCGGTGTGTATCTGTTTATTAATTCATCTAAAGCTGCAGATTCAGCTACATTCTCTTTTTTATAGATATCTATTAACTCTTCATCTGATATGAGACCGTAATTCATGTTCTACCTCCAAGCTAATATTTATCAACAAATGCTTATAATAATATAAGTAACTGTTAATAAGCTATTTCTGATTATTATATATCATACCTTTCTTGTTTTATCAACACTTTGCGCCATTTTTTTATTTATTTTTTTCTTATTTTTTAGTCTAACTTCAATCTGCCTCCACATTGACATCTATATTTTCTAAAAAAGTTCTTTGCCAGCCTATTTCTGTGGAATAGTTTTCCACAGTTTGTGCACTTTATAAGGTATTTGTACTCTTTTTCTTGGTACTGAACATTACTGTTTTCATAGTCTTGTTTTTTATTTCCTAATCTTGTGATGTTGTAGCCTAATTTTTCATTGATATATTTGGCATACATTTTAAATTGTTTTCCATGGTTGTTGCAATATGGAAAACAGTGAATAATTTCGTGCATTATTGTGTTTTTGATTATTTCATCATTTAGGTCGAAAACCCAGTTACTTACTTCGATCGTGTGCTTGTTGAATTTTTCGTATTTTATTATTCTACGTCTGCCTATTTTTTCGATTGTTTTGTATTTTTCGTCTGGATCTTCTTGCTTGCAACAGCCGTATCTTTTATTGTTACGTTTAGAAATTTGAATTGTTATTGTACCTACATCCAGCTGATATATATCTATTCCAATTGATTTTAGTTCATTTACACATTCTATAAATAGCTCGTCTAGCTTATTTTTTAAATCCACATTCATGATAATATACTCTCATCTCCAATAAATTTATAGGAATTATAACACATATCCAAATTAATTACATATAAAATAAAAATAATATTAAAAAAAATTACCAACATTGCATATTTGAAGATTTTATGATTTAATATAACTGTTTATATATTAAACAATTTTTTTATAAAGGAGGAAAAAATGAAAAAAAGCACAATAATATTAATCTGCATAGCAGCAGTTTTAGGGATATTAGTTCTTTCTTATGTAGGAACTTATAATGGTTTAGTTAGCAAAAAAGAAAATGTTACAAAACAATATTCAAACCTTGAAGTAACATTACAAAGAAGAGCTGATTTAATTCCAAACCTTGTAAGCACTGTAAAAGGATATGTAGCACATGAAAATGAAGTTATTGATAAAGTTACAACAGCAAGACAAAACTTAGTTAATGCTAAAAGCATTGATGAAAAACAAAAAGCCAATGATGAATTAACAAATTCATTAAATGCATTAATGGTTGTTGTTGAAAACTATCCTGATTTAAAATCTTCAGAAAATTTTCGCAGTCTACAAGATGAATTAGCAGGAACTGAAAATAGAATTTCAACAGCTAGACGTGACTATAATGATGCTGTAAACAAATACAACAGCTCAATTAAAAAATTCCCAACAAATGTTATTGCTGGAATGTCAGGATTTGGTGAGGAGAAATATTTTGAAGCTGATGTAAAAGTTCAGGAGGTTCCTAGTGTTAACTTCTAATAAAAAGATAGTAATAGCACTGTTTTCTTTATTTTTATTATGTAGTTTATTTGTTTCAAAATGTTTTGCCATTGTTCCAAAAAGTGAAGAATTTTTTGTTAATGATAGTGCAAATATATTAAATTCTGATACAGAAAAATACATAATAGATACCAATAAAGAGCTAGAAGCTAAATGTGGTGCGCAAATTGTTGTTGTTACAGTTAATAATTTAGAAGGCAGATCTATTGAAGAATATTCTACCGAATTATTTAGAAATTATGGAATTGGAAACAAAGAAAAAAACAATGGTGTACTGCTAATTGTTTCTGTAGAAGACCGTAGAATGAGAATTGAAGTCGGATATGGTCTTGAAGGAAAGCTAAATGATGCAAAAACAGGTAGAATTCAAGATAACTACATTGTTCCATACTTATCTGACGATAAATGGGATGAAGGTATAAAAAATGGTTATAGTGCAATTCTGGAAGAAGTTTGTAGTGAATATGAAATAACAATTGATGGTATTCAACCTTCACAGGATATAGACCATTATGAAAATGTTATGTATTTTACAGCTGGAATTGTTTTTGTAATTTGCTTGATTTTAAGGCATGTATTTTCGGGCAGTCCTATGCTAAAATGGTCAGTTGCATTTGGAGTTGGATTAATTTCAACTATCATTGATTGCTTCATTTTGCATAAGTTCTGGATTCCAGATTGTCTATTTGCAAATATGGTAGGAGCAGTTGTCGGCACACTTGGAATCTGGTTTCTTTTAAGCAGTGGATGGTCTTCCGGAAGTTCAAGCGGCTCTTCTGGTGGTGGAGGTTCTTCTGGCGGAGGAGGAAGCAGTAGAAGCTTTTAATAATAAAAACGCACATTTTATACATTCCACATTTTTGTGGACTTTGTATAAGTAGTGCGTTTTATTTTATTCTGTTATCTATCATCATTAACAACATGAACCGGAAACTTGCCATTTGAAAGTACTTCTTTCATTTTTACTGGTTTTATTTTATATTCGTTAATTTTATCTAAATCTATCCATCTGTATTCCAAGCACTCTTTTCCTTCAACATTTTTCAACGTTTCTTCAATTTTCTTATCATCTTCATTTATAAATTCTGCAAAATGAACAAACATAATCTCATGATATTCTGAGTCTCTAAAATTGAAGAAGTTTTCTATAGTACAACAATTACCTGTAACTTCAATTTCTTTTCCAAGCTCTTCCATTACTTCTCTTTTGACTGTTTCAATTGAGCTTTCACCTAGCTGAGTTCTACCACCTAGCAATGCGTAATAATCTTCATTTACATTTTTGTGTAAAAGTACTTTGTTGTTGTGAATTATTATGGCAGCTGATCTTACGTTTAGTGTGTGATTTTCCATTTTGAATGTGATATCCATTAATTATTCCTCCCCTTTTTTAACTATATAGATTTGATTTAGCTTAAATCTACAACATTATTATTCAAACAATCTATATTAACCACATATTTTTTTATATTATTCTCATCATAATAAACATCAAATTTATTTAAACAATTCTCTTTAATCATATTCTCTGGGTTAAACCAAATATTTCCACTTCTGAAAATATACTTTTTTCCATCTGCAGGATTATTCCACTCGCAAATTATATTATATGGATGTCTATATTGAACATGTACTGATTCATTTACAATTGTTTCAACGTAATCAGCTGAAATTCTAGTTCCATTTGCTTTTAACTGAGCGTTTGTCTTCCTTTTTGAGAAAATAACATATAATCCTATTCCACCTGTTGCTGAAAATACAAATCCAATTATTGTCAATATCAAACCTACAAACATTCCTGCAGAATCTAAATCATTTATATTTAGAACCATTAAAATAATTCCCGGAATTAGATGTGGTAGTCCAGCTATTAAAAATATTGAAAAGATAATTATTGGTACTAAACTTTTTTTCATTTTTATCCCCCTTATTTTATTAATTTTCCACAATTTGTGCATGAGCTGTGGATTATAAAGTATTTATTTTTGCACTTTTGTTGTAAATATAATATCACATATTTATTTTTTAGTAAATTTGTTTTTCAGTTTATTTCATGATATAATATTATAAATTTTTAGTTTATTGAAAGGAGCAAGAATAATGAAGTTTAGAGCACCCATGTATTATAAAGATTTTCATTGTATTGCTGATAAGTGCAAAGATAGCTGTTGCTCTGCTGGCTGGGAAATCGATATTGATACAGAGACTGAAGAATTTTATAAAAATGTAACCGGTGCATTTGGCGATAAGTTGCGTTCAAATATCACGAAGACTTCTCCTTGTCATTTCGTGTTAGATAATCACAACAATTGTCCTTTTTTGAATGATAAGAAATTGTGTGATATCTATATAAATCTTGGTGAAGAACATTTGTGTCAGATTTGTAAAGATCATCCTAGATTTTATGAGTGGTTTGATGGTATTAAAGAAGCTGGAGTTGGGCTTTGTTGTGAAGAAGCTGCAAGGATTATTTTGAGCCAGAATGAGAATTTCTCGGTTTATGAAGAGGAAGTTAACGATGAGTGCGATGAAAGTATAAGTTACGATTATATTGATAGTGACGATTATAATTCTGAGTTATACAATTATTT
This sequence comes from uncultured Lachnospiraceae bacterium, assembly GCA_947165105.1. Next base: position 4,937 of record CAMUZC010000066.1, read on the forward strand.
AATTTCAGCTAGAGCTAAAATTATTAATTATCTTGATAATTCTGATATTTCAATTACTTGCAAACTTCGTAATATTCTATGGTATGGATATACTCTACAACAAGATATTGATAGTGAATTATTGGATGATGAAGAGATTTTTGATGTTAGTTCAGATTGTGATACAAATATTGGAGATATTATTGAATATATTTCAACACTTGAGCCTAATGATAAGAATTGGCCGAATTATTTGAAAAAATGTACTAATTTGAGTGGTGTATTTAACCAAAAATTAGCAGAGTTTGAGAACGCTAATCCTGAGGTTGAGAATTATTTGAGAAATATTTCTATTTATTTTATTTGGAGATATTTTATGAAAGGTGTTTTCGATGGCGATGTGCTTTCTAAAATTAAACTTATGTATGTGAGTTGTTTCGTTTTAAGATATTTGTTTTTCTGCAAGTGGGTTGAGAATGGCAATTTAGGTTTAGATGATTGCATTGATATTATTAAGAGGTATTCTGAAGAAGTTGAGTATTGCGAGGATAATTTAGTTAAGTTTGCTGGTGATTCTTATGAGATGGAGATTTTGGAGACTGAAAGTTTACTTGGGTTATAAAAAAAGAAGAGAATTCTTATTTGTGAGAATTCTCTTCTTTTTTCTATTTCTTTTGAGCAATAATATTATAAACATGCCAAAATTTATTTTTCTTAGTTAATGTATCCTTATAATACTTTTCTTCTGAATAATAAACTATCTTAAACTTTGAAAAGTAATTTAATAACTCATCTTTATCCAGGGTTGTTTTACTTTTATTCCAATCATCTTCTTTACCAAGAAAATTTCCAACAAAATACCCATTTTTATTTATGCTTTTTAATACATTTTTAAGCATTTCATTAAAATTTTTTTTTACGAAGAAAAGACTGTAATTTGCGTTAATTAAATCAGCTTTTAGTAATTGCACTTTAGAAAAATCATCTATTACTACATTAAGATTTTGTTGATTTTCTGCTCTTCTTGATAATACTTCCTTTACTTGTGGTTCACTATCTATAGCTGTAACTTCAAATCCTTTTTCTAATAAGAAAACAGTGTCATTACCTGCTCCACACCCCATATCTATTGCATTTTTTCCTTTTAGATTATTATCAAGTTTTAGTTTAAAAAATTCAGATAACAATCTTGATGCTTTGTTCTTTTTTATAGAATTTTGATAATATTCTGTAGCATTTTTCATTATTACACCTTCTTTATTTACAATTTTCTCTACTTCATAAGTTACATATATTATAACATATTTTTTTAATAAGAATATATTAATATTAATTTTATTATAACAGGAGGCATATAGAATGAATACATCTTTTTATTATGATGCAAAAGCTGATATAAGAGGAAGTAACGATTATTCTGGAATACGTGGAACTGTTTATTTCAAAGAAATGTCAGACCATGTTATAGTCACTGCAGATATTAAAGGACTTCCTCAAGCAAAAAACCGATGTAAGAGCAGATTTTTCGGATTTCATATTCATGAAGGAGGTTCATGCGGTGGCAATGTGCAAGACGAATTTGCAAATGTTGGTGGGCATTTCAACTCAACCAACTGTCCTCATCCTTTTCATGTTGGAGATTTACCTCCTTTGATTGAAAACAATGGAATAGCATATATGAGTGTTTTAATTGGGAAATTTAGATTAAGTGATATTATTGGCAAAACTGTGATTATACATGATATGCCTGATGATTTTACTACTCAACCTAGTGGAAATTCTGGTAAAAAGATTGCCTGTGGAGTAATTTGGTAAGTTTCTAAAGTATAGTTGTTTCATGTGAGAATTATTTGTGGTATAATCTTTTTAATTAGGAGTGATAATATGTTAAAAATCTATAATATAAAAGACAAATTAGAATATATAGAAGAAGTAGCTATGCTTACGCAAAAAGAATGGGGCAAAAAAAACATTAATGAATGCGAATTCGAAAAACGTGTTAAAAGCAGTATTGATAGAATCCAAAGTCATTTGGATAATCCATATTATTGTAAGTTAATTTTATTAGATGATGATGTTTTAGTGGGATTTATTTCTATATTTGAAACTGATGGAGACGAAAGAAACGATTTAAAACCTTGGTATGCAACAATGTACGTGAAGAAAGAATTCAGAGGAAATGGATATTCTAAAACATTGAATGATGCAATTTTAAATGAGGCCAGAAATCGAGGTTTTAATAGATTATATTTAAAAAGTGATTTAGTTAATTATTATGAAAAATTTGGAGCTAAATATATGGAAGATCTGAATAATGGTGAAAAGTTATATTATATAGAATTATAAAAAACTGTGGAAAGTGTTTTCTAAGCAACACTTTCCACAGTTTTTCTACTTAAATCTCTACTTTAACCAATTCCAAATGTTCGTAAGACTCCATATCTCTTGATAGAATTCTACCAACTGCATGAATAACTCCGTGCATGTGTTACAACAAGTACATTTTTATCTTTGTAATTTTCATTCACCATTTCTAAAAATTCTGCAACACGTTTATCTATGTCAGTTTCTTTTTCTCCATTAGGCGGAACTGCTTTATTTTGTAGTTGTTCAAGTCTTTCATCTGTGATAATAGTTCCTTGCCAATCACCCATATTTCTTTCTTTAATTCTATCATCAAAATTAAGTTTCAAATATGGTACTAAAATCTCTGCTGTTTGTTTTGTTCTTTTTAATGGTGAACAGAAACATATGTCAAAGTCTTGTGGAAAATTCTTGCTTTTTTCTATCGTCTCATTAATTCCTGATTCACTAAGATTAATATCAAGTTGTCCTTGAAATAATCTTTTATAATTAAACTCAGTTTTTGCATGTCTGATAAGTGTTAACATCGCAGTACCTCCTCTGTTTTTTGTTTATTATAACACACTTTTTATCCTTATTTCTATAAAAACATCATTTTAATATGTACAATTTATTTCTTATGATGTTATAATTAAGCTAATCTAAAAAATTTTTATACGGTGGTGTTTTAAATGTCAAAATTATATATTATAACAGGTCCAGCAGGTGTTGGAAAAAGCACAATTTCTAAAAAATTAGCAGAAAAATCTTCTAAATCTGTGCTTATAGAAGGTGATGAAATCTATCACCAAGTTATAGGCGGATACGCTCCGGCTTGGAAAGAAGGCAATCATTTAGATGTATTTTGGAAAGTATGCATTAATACAATAAAAATATATCTTGAAAATGATTATGATGTTGTTTTTAATTATATTGTTACTCCAGAAAATTTAGATAAGCTTAAATTGGCTTTCTCAGCATTTCAAATAAAATTTGCTGTGTTAATGGTTGATGAAGAAACATTGATGTTAAGGGACAGTCTTAGAGATGAAGACTGTCAGATGAAAGAACGTTGCATTGTTCTGTTGAATAGTTTTAGAAATCACAATTATAATAAAAATAACATTTTTGATACTAGTAATTTGTCTGTGGACGATAGTGTCGATACAATTATGAATGATAATAGATTTGTTTTATAGATAATCTATAGAAGAGAAAAAAGAAAGCTGTCAAATGTTTTTGATAGCTTTCTTTTATTTTTTTCATCTAATGGTAACAATTGTACCATTAAGAAGTCTGAGCTGTAGCATGTTTGTGTTTCTGTTCCGTTCAACTAAAGTTCCTATTTTTTCATTGGTCTTTTTATCATAAACATCTTTGCCAACATGATTATTAGTAACTTTAACCCATTTGCCACCTTCAATTACAACACACTGATTCCGACTCTT
>CAMUZC010000067.1 GCA_947165105.1 uncultured Lachnospiraceae bacterium
ATTATCCTTGTCTTTGTTTGTGTTTAGGATTTTCACAAATTACTCTTATAACACCTTTTCTTTTGATTACTTTGCATTTTTCACACATTTTCTTAACTGATGGTCTTACTTTCATTTCACTACACCTCCTGTAATATTTGTTACAATAACCTACATATAGTGTTTGCTTAATTTTAATGATGCGTGAGGTCAGACGTATAGAAATACAGGCTAAATGTAGTTATATACATCTCACATCGCACCTCATAAATTATTCAAACACTATTTGCTTTTGTATATATTTTTTTATTTTGCTCTCCAAGTAATTCTTCCTCTTGTTAGATCATATGGAGATAATTCAACTTTTACTTTATCTCCAGGAAGAATTTTTATATAATTCATTCTTAATTTTCCTGAGATATGAGCTAAAATTTGATGTCCATTTTCAAGTTCAACCTTGAAATTTGTATTAGGTAAAGTTTCCACAACTGTTCCTTCTAATTCAATAACATCTTCTTTTGCCATTTTAACCTCCTAAATTATATTTTTTACTTTTTTGTAAAAATATGTTTTATAAGAATTTTTCGCTATTTTTCTACGTTTTTGGCGATTTTTTATTCCAAATTGTTCCATAATAGCTTTTATATTATATAATAAAATTATAATAAAGTCAATATTTCTGGCTCATTTTCTGTAATTAAAATTGTATTTTCATAATGAGCTGACAAACTACAATCTTCAGTTACAATTGTCCATCCATCATCTAACTCTAAAATATCTGGTTTTCCTTGAATTACCATAGGTTCAATAGCAAGTGTCATACCAGGTTCTAATCTAATTCCTCTACCAGGTTTTCCATAGTTTGGAATTCCTGGATCTTCATGCATTTGTCTTCCAATTCCATGCCCTTGGAATTCTCTTACAACTGAATAGCCATTTTTATGAACAAATTCACCAATTGCATGGCAAACATCTCCAATTCTATTTCCCTTCTTAGCATATTTAATTCCTTCATAAAAGGCTTGTTCAGTAATGTTTATTAAATCATATGCTGCTTTACTACCTTTACCTACTACATAAGTTCTTGCTGCATCTCCATTAAATCCATCTTTTAAAACAACTAAATCGATACTAACAACATCGCCTTCTCTTAATTTAACTCTGCTTGATGGTATTCCATGAATAACTTCATCATTAATTGAAACACAAATAGAACCTGGAAAAGGTGGAACACCTTTTATTCCTGGATCATAGCCTTTCTCAGCAGGAAAACCTCCGTTTTCTCTCATAACTCTTTCGGCAATTCTATCTAACTCTAAAGTTGTAATCCCTGGTCTAATATTTTTTTTCAATTCTTCATGAACTAAAGCTGTAACCCTACAAGCTTCTCTCATAAGTTCAATTTCTTTTTTTGATTTTATTGTTACCATTTCTACATTACTTCCTTTTCTATTCTACACTTTCTGCATTATCCTTCAATTTTACTTAAGAAATCTTTACAAGCTTCATCAGCTAATCTATTAATTCTTTGGCTTATTTCCTCTACAATTACAATACCTTTTTCGTTATAGAAATCTACTAAAGGTCTTGTTTGAGTATCATAAATCTCTAATCTTTGTCTAATAGCATTTTCATCGCTATCATCTGCTCTTATAATTAATTCTCCACCACAATTATCGCAAACACCTGGAACTTTTGATGGATGTAATTTTAAATTATATGTTGCCTTACATTTTGAACATACTCTTCTATTCATCATTCTCTCAATAATTTCATCTCTTGGAGTTTCAAGATTCATAACCCAATCTATTTTTTGACCTTTTGCAGCTAATATTTCATCTAATTTTTTAGCTTGCTCTAAGTTTCTTGGGAAACCATCTAAAATAATTCCATCTTCATTTTTTAATTCTTCTAATCTGTTTTCAACCATAGAAATTGTTATTTCATCAGGTACTAAGCAACCTTTTGAAATGTATTTGTTAGCTTCAATTCCTAATTCAGTTCCTTTAGAAATGTTTTCTCTAAAGATATCACCTGTTGATAATTGAATCCATCCCTTTTCCTTGTTTAAAATTCCTGCAACAGTTCCTTTTCCTGTTCCTTGTGCTCCTAACATTATGATAATCATGATAATCTCTCCTTTTTAATTTTATTTTGGAATCGGGGAATTGTTTTAATGTCTGTCCCGGATTTCAAAAATTTAAAATTTTCTCCGTCCCCAGTTTAAAAGAATTCCCCCATCTCAAAACAAACTTTGAAGTTGGAAGCGAGCTTATATTCCCTCTTCCAACCTCATTTGTTTATTATAGTATGGGATATTAGTTTAAGAATCCCTTATAATGTCTCATTACTAAATATGATTCTAATTGTTGAACCGTCTCTAATGCTACACCTACTACAATAAGTATTGATGTACCTCCAAAGGCTAAATTTAATTCGCCTAATGCACCAAATCTAGCAAACATAGGTATTATAGCAATTAATGCTAAGAATAATCCTCCAACCCATGTTATCTTTGTTAATATTGAAGATAAGTATTGAGTTGTTGGTTTTCCAGCTCTAATTCCTGGAACGAAACCACCGTTTTTCTTAATATTGCTTGATACCTCAGCTGGATTAAATGTTGCATATGTATAGAAGAATGTAAATCCAACAATAAGTAATAAATAAATTAATGCATTAGCTATTACATATCCAATTGGAACTTTAACGCCTTCAGCTAATGTTGTTGTTGAAGTTGCAATTGATAATTTATATAATCCTGCTAAAAAGCCTGATTGTGTAGCTATATCTGTTTTAAAAATTTGAATAATCATTGCAGGGAATGTCATAAATGATGATGCAAAGATTATAGGCATAACACCTGCCATTGCTAATTTCAATGGAATGTGTGTGCTTTGAGCACCCATCATTTTTCTTCCAACTACTTTTTTAGAATATTGAACTGGAACTCTTCTTTCAGCTTGTTGTACAAATACAACACCTGCAACAAGAATAACAGCTGCTATTACTATTGCTAAAGCGATTATTAAATTTGTTGTACTAAAATGATTGTTTAGTATTAATTTATCAAGTATACTCTTTCCTGCACCTGGCAATCCAGAAACTATACCAACAAAAATTAATATTGAAATACCATTTCCAATTCCTTTGTTTGTGATTTGATCTCCTAACCACATAAGGAATGCAGTACCTGCCATAAAAGATAGAACTACTACAGCTCCTGTCATAAATCTTTCAAATGGAACATTTGATGTAGCACCTATAAATAGTGCTTTATATGATAAGAATAAACCTAATCCTTCAACTAGAGCTAACACTACAGTTAGGATTTTAGTATATCTGTTAACTTTGTTTCTACCTTCTTCTCCACCTTCTTTAGTTAATTTTTCTAATGAAGGTATAATCATTCCTAACAATTGTATAACAATTGAAGCAGTGATGTATGGTGTAATTGACATAGCAAAAATAGAAAGTCTTGAGAAAGCTCCTCCTGAAATTGTATTTATAAGCTGTGTAATTCCACCTTGATTTACACTTGACAAAGCAAATGTATCTACGGTTGGTACTGAAATATAGCACCCTAATCTAAATATTACTATTAATAATAATGTATATAACACTCTTTTTCTAACATCTGGAGTCTTTAAAGCATTTTTAATGGTGTTAAACAATTAAATCACCTCTGTCTTTCCACCTAAAGCCTCGATTTTTTCTTGAGCAGCTTTAGTAAATCTTTTAGCTTTTACAGCTAATTTTTTCTCTAAGTTTCCTGTAGCTAATACTACGATACCGTCATTGGCTTTGCTAATTATTCCGTCAGCGATTAAGCTTTCTGCTGTAACTTCTTCAGTAGTAGCTTTATTTAACATTGTTAAAGTTACTTCTGTATAGTTTTTAGCATGAATATTTGTAAATCCTCTTTTTGGTAATCTTCTATATAATGGTGTTTGACCACCTTCAAAACCTCTTCTTACTCCGCCGCCTGTTCTAGCCTTTTGACCTTTATGTCCTCTTCCTGAAGTTTTTCCTAGTCCTGAACCTATTCCACGTCCTACCCTAGTTCTTGTCTTTCCTTCTTGTGCTGGGCTTAATTCGTCTAATTTCATTGCGCGGTTACACCTCCTTATTTTTAATTATATTTAGTATATACTATAACTTTTTAGATTTCAATAATTATTTATAAATAAAATTTATAAATCCATTAAATTGTCTATTCTGTATGAAAAAATTTAATTAATATAAATTTTTTCATACAAAACAAATTATAATATTTCTTCTACTTTTTTACCTCTTTTTGCAGCTACTTGCTCAATTGTTTGCATTGATTTTAAACCTTCAATTGTAGCATAAACAACATTTCTAGGATTGTTTGTTCCTATAACTTTTGTTCTGATGTTTTTGTAACCTGCAAGTTCAAGAACTGGTCTAACGCTTCCACCAGCGATAACTCCAGTACCTTCTGCAGCTGGTTTTAACATAACTTTTGCACTACCAAAAGTTCCTACAAATTCATGTGGTACTGTTGTTTTTACAATTGGAACTTCTACTAAGTTTTTCTTAGCTTCTTCAATTGCTTTTCTAATAGCATCTGGAACTTCAGCTGCTTTACCATTTCCAACACCTACATGACCATTTTCGTCACCAACAACAACTACAGCACTAAATCTAAAAGTTCTACCACCTTTAACAACTTTAGCAACTCTGTTTATAGCAACAACTTTTTCTTTTAATTCTGCTACTGTATTTTCCATTGATTTAATTTTCCCTCCTTCATTATTTTAAAGTGATTTATATCAAAACTCTTTTTATAATTTCTAAATTAGAATTCTAAACCTGCTTCTCTTGCAGCTTCAGCTAATTCTTTAATTACTCCGTGATAAACATAACCACTTCTATCAAAAACTATTGTTTTAATATTTTTCTCTAAAGCTCTTTTTGCTATTAAAGTTCCAACTTCTTTAGCAGCTTCTTTGTTTGAATGTTTAGTTTTAACTTCTTTATCTAATGTAGAAGCGCTTACTAATGTATTTCCAGCAACATCATCAATTACTTGAACAAATAAGTTGTTGTTACTTCTATAAACACACATTCTTGGACATTCTGGTGTTCCACTAATTTTTCTACGAACTCTTATATGTCTTCTTCTAACTTCAAATTTTCTATCTGTTTTAGAAACCATTTTTATTTCTCCTTTCTAACTAATGTAACAGCATTAGTTTATTCGATTGGTTAATTATTATTTCATTAAACATTTGGCTAAGCCAGATAAAAATTTTATTTTTTACCTGCTTTACCTTCTTTTCTTCTAATATGCTCTTCAGCATATTTAATACCTTTACCTCTATATACTTCTGGTGGTCTTTTTGTTCTGATAACAGCAGCTGTTTGACCAACAACTTCTTTATCAACACCTTTAACTATAATTGTGTTAGGATTTGGAACTTCAAAAGTGATTCCTTCTGGAGCGTCCATTTCAACTGGATGTGAATATCCTAAGTTCATTACTAATTTTTTACCTTTTAATTGTGCTCTATATCCAACACCATTAACTTCTAATGTTCTAGAGAATTGTTTTTCAACACCTTCGATCATGTTGTTAATAAGTGTTCTTGTTAATCCATGTAAACTTCTGTTGAATGCTTCATCATCAGGTCTTTTAACAGTAATTTCTGTACCATTTACAGAAACGTCCATGTTTTTATGTAATTCTTTTGTCATAGTTCCTTTAGGACCTTTAACAGTAATTACATTACCATCTAATGTAACTTCAACACCTGCTGGTATTGTTATAGGTTTATTTCCTATTCTTGACATGGTTCTTCCTCCTTCTTATAATTCATTTTATTGTGGTAAATATTCTTAAATATTACCAAACGTATGCTAGAACTTCTCCTCCTAGGCCTAATTCTCTAGCTTCTTTATCTGTTTTAATTCCTTTTGATGTAGAGATTAATGCGATTCCTAAACCGTTTAAAACTTGTGGTAATTCATCTTTAGATGCATAAACTCTTAAACCTGGTTTACTAATTCTTTTTAATCCATCAATTACTCTATTACCTTTTTCATCATATTTTAAAGTGATTCTAATAATACCTTGATTATTTTCACTTTTAATTTCTTCTAATGATTTGATATATCCTTCATTTAACAATATGTTAGCTATAGCTAATTTCATGTTTGATGCAGGAACATCTACTGTTTTATGTTTTGAACTATTTGCGTTTCTTATTCTTGTTAGCATATCTGCTATTGGATCAGTAGTTATCAATTTCTATACCTCCTTTTTTTGTAATCTCAAGTGGTTTAAATATTACCAACTTGCTTTTTTAACACCTGGAATTTCACCCTTGTGTGCTAATTCTCTAAAGCATACACGGCAGATTCCAAATTTTCTAATATATGCATGTGGACGACCACAAATTTTGCATCTATTATATTCACGAGTACTAAATTTTTGTACTTTTTGTTGTTTAACTTTTAAAGATTTCTTAGCCATGAAATTCTCCTTTCTTCTTAACTAATACCGCTTTTAATTAATTTTTAAATGGCATACCTAATAATGTTAACAACTCTTTAGCTTCTTCGTCTGTTTGAGCTGTTGTAACAAATATTATATCCATACCTCTAATTTTATCAATTTTGTCATATTCAATTTCAGGGAATATTAATTGTTCTTTAATACCCATTGAATAATTTCCTCTTCCGTCAAAAGAATTAGCTGAAACTCCTCTAAAATCTCTTACTCTTGGAAGTGCTACATTGAATAGTTTGTATGCGAAATCATACATTTTTCCTTTTCTTAAAGTAACTTTACATCCAATGTTAACTCCTTCTCTTAACTTAAATGCAGCGATAGCTTTTTTAGATTTTGTTATAATTGGTTTTTGACCTGTAATTATAGATAAATCATTTACTGCATTTTCTAATGATTTAGGATTTTCCTTTGTGTCACCTAAACCTATATTAATAACTATTTTATCTAGTTTTGGAACCTGCATAACTGATGTATAATTAAATTTTTTCATCATTGCTGGTATAACTTCTTTTTCATATTGTTCTCTTAAAAATTCCATAAGTCCTCAATAGACCTCCTTTCTTATTTTAATTTTGCACTACATTTTTTACAAACACGAACTTTATTTTCTTTATCCATTTCAAATCCGATTCTTGTAGCTTTTCCACATTTAGGACATACTACGTTTACTTTGCTTGCATGGATTGGGAATTCAGATGAAATAATTCCACCTTCATCTCCTGCTCTTCTTGGTTTAACGTGTTTTTTCTTTATATTAATTCCTTTAACAAGAATTTTTTCTGTTTTTGGTAATACTTCTAAAACTTCTCCAGTTTTACCTTTATCATTTCCTGATAAAACTTTAACTGTGTCACCTTTTTTAATTCTTAACATTACTTTTTTCACCTCTTTATTTGAAATTTAGTGTTAATTTTATTACTATAGTACTTCTGGGGCTAAAGATAAGATTTTCATATATCCATTATCTCTTAATTCTCTAGCGATTGGTCCAAATATACGTGTTCCCTTTGGAGTACCATCATCTTTTAATATAACTGCAGCATTTTCATCAAATCTTATGTATGAACCGTCTGCTCTTCTAACTGGTTTCTTAGTTCTAACTACAACAGCCTTAACTACGTCACCTTTTTTAACAACGCCACCTGGTGTAGCTGTTTTAACAGAAGCAACTATAATATCTCCAACTCCTGCATATTTTCTGTAAGAACCACCTAAACATCTAATAACCATTATTTCTTTAGCACCTGTGTTATCAGCTACTTTTAATATTGATTGTTGTTGTACCATTTAGTAATTCCCTCCTTTTTTACTTGTTAATATTATACATTATTTTATTATAGCCTTTTCAACTACTTCTACAACTCTCCATCTTTTATCTTTTGATAGAGGTCTTGTTTCCATAACTTTTACTTTGTCTCCAACTTGGCATTCATTGTTTTCATCATGAGCTTTTAATTTATATGTTCTTTTTTGGATTTTGCTGTAAATTTTGTGTTTAACGTTTGTTTCAACAGCTACAACAACAGTTTTATCCATTTTGTCAGAAACAACTGTACCGATCATTACTTTACGATCATTTCTTTCTTCCATGTTACAATCTCCTTTCTTAGAATTGTTTTACATGAATTACAATACATTTCATTGCAATACATAATTTTTATTGTATTTTAACTTACAATTAGTTTTTTTCAGCTATTTCTCTACTTCTCATTTCAGTTTTTACTCTAGCTATATCTC
>CAMUZC010000068.1 GCA_947165105.1 uncultured Lachnospiraceae bacterium
TTCCAGTCCTCTTTATTCCTAGCATTTATGGAGCTGTTTACATAGACAATCCCAAATTATCATTGTAACCGTCCATTAATGACATTTTCATACCTGCACCAACATCTCCTGTCGGTTCATCGTCTTCATTTACTTCTCCTGTAGGTGCACCGAAATCAGCCATTGTGTTTTCAAAATTGACTACTTGCTTAGTTGTCATTGGCTCATTTTCAGTGTAGTCATCTTCAGAAGCCATTCCGAAATCATCGTACATATTGATTACCTCACAATCCACTTTGCAGTATTCTCCGAATGACATTGTACTATCTGGCTTAGGATAAATCTTCAAGTATCCCGAGATAATAGGATTATCGCTAATTCTCGCCATCTCATAAATGTTGATTCGAGAGTTATTAATAATCTCCCCTCCGGAATTTACCCACTTACAGCTGTCACCAACAAAATCCGTTGCTTTTACGCCTGCCTTGATGTCTTCGACAATGTCAGCTACATATCTGTTGCCATTAGGTGTTTCATAAACAACAACACATTTCTGGTCAACTCGACCATTTTCATTCGGTTCAGGTAGAACTGCCCAGTGTGCAGTAATTCCTACTTCTGTGAGCTTATGAATCAGTCTCCACGAATGATGGAAACAGCAACCTCCTCCATACTTTTCCACACAAGCCGACATCTCTTTCGGCATATCAACGGCTTTCACGCCATTTCCATAACCGATTGTTCTTGCCAACTCCATCGAATAGATACCTGTTGTTGCGACCATTTTGTAGGTCTCGTTAAATGCCTTTGTAAACTCTGTGTTGCTCATTTTCATTTTGCATTCTCCTTTTCATTGTTTTAGATTTTAGCAAGCGACATAGAAGAGTCTTGATCCTGTTCTCATTTTAGGAACTCTGAATGATGTTGCCTTTACAGGTGTTTCTGTTTCAATTGCCCAGTTGAAGAAACTCAAATTCTTGAAGTATTCTCCACCCATTGCAGTAACATCCTTGTAGCACTCATCAACAGCAGAATAATGTTCCTTCATCATCGAATACAAGCTCGGCTCAGTGCAGATAAGATGTCTTTTAATCTTTGCGACAAAAACATCAATTCCATCAGCCGTTGTAATTCTCTGAGAACAAGGAATAATCTCCTCGTACATATCGGCAAATCTTCTTGCCTTTTCCTCTGTTACGCAGAAAATTGTATTGGTTTGCGAGCAAATCTCTGCGTAGGTCTTTTTCTTGAGCTGGTTGAGCTCCCGTGTGTTAAAGTGCTTCACTTCCGTGAATGCGAGTGTCTGTGCTGCCATAGTAATACCTCCAAAAATTATTTTTTATATGTGAACACTCAAAGGTGTAGAAACGGATATTAACTCTATATAAAAAGCACTTGGCTTGTCTATTTATTATAACATAATTTACATAATTCGTCAATTTAACCCAGCTCATGATATTTCTGTTAACTACTATTTAAATAATTTTAGCCTATACAAGATTTTAATTTTTCTATTTTAATTCTCTTAACATTTGTAATGTTTTCATAATAATTAATTAATTTATCTAATCTATCATTTGATAAATTTTCAATAATATCCGGATTAGCTTCTATATTACTAATAAATTCCTTTAAGTCTTTTTCTCTTGTATCGATATTAGAATCATCTATTTTAAGGCTTTTTTCAAATTCATTAGCTTTTTCCCTATTATTGTTTTCCTGTATTTTTTCATATATTATTTCTTGATTCTTTTTATTAAAGATCCTTCTAAAAAATCCTCTAATCTTATCAAATATAGATATATCTTCTTTTTTTATTAATTGATTATTCATCAAACTCCATCCCTTCATTTCGGATTTGACTTTCTAATTCTGATATTTCTCTATCTTGTTGTTTACTCAATGCTATCAATTCCTTTGCCTTTTTTATTTTTTTTAATCTCTCAATTTTTTGTTGATTTTCTTTTTGTTTATTATTTTCTGTTTCAATAAACTTATCTAATTCTTCATCTGAAAGGCTTTCTAAATTTGTTTCTTCTTGAGTTATTTCATTTTTTCCTTCGTCTTTACCCATCTCTTTGTCATCTACGAAAAACTTATCTTTCTCTCCTAACGCTTCATATGCTTTTCCAATTACCGAATAAACATACTTACATCTTTCCTCAAATTCCTTTGCATCTTTTAGATATATAGAATAATCATCGAAAGTTGTAAAATTTATAACCTCTTGTTTATACTTTTCTGATTCAAAATCTCCCAAAAAATAGTGGGTAAGTCCAACCAGACGTTCGTTAACTTCAAACTCTTTCCTATCTACATATAAACCTGATGGATGTTTTCCTAATTTATTTCTAGTTCCAGGAATTATATATTGTCTTAATACATCTTCGTCTTGCAAATAATTCTTCATATGCTCATTAGGATTAATTTCCTCTCTAAAAACTTCCCCTGGAGCACCCTTCGAATATTCTGGATTTTCATTCACAAAATAATTAGCGACAATTTCTTTGGATTCTGAAGACAGTTCCCCGTTATATTGAGGATTAAATGAATAGTATTCATTAATCTCATTTCCGTTAATTACATATATTGATCTAACTAAAGAAAGTCCAATACGAATCTTATCGCTTCCCCAATAATGGGCATATCTCTCTTCTCTTAATTCTATCTCTGAATAAGTGACTTCTCCGTTCTTTATATTGGCAATATTTGACCCTTCCTTTTTATTTTCTTTTTTAAAAGTAATATCAGAAGGATTATTATCATCTATTTCAAATGATAAATTTCCTCTATTTACAATTATCTCTTTATTATTTTCTCTGCAATATAGAATATATTTTTTTAAATCTTCTATATCTTTTTCTTCATTTTTTTTATTGAAATAAACATTTTTTGAATTCCATTTCTGTTCCATGGTTTCTTCTTCTTTTATCTTTTTGGCATTTTCTAGCTTATATGCATAATCGTTACCTGTTTCATCAAACTTAAAACTTAAATCTTGATTCTGTTTTTTTAATCCTTGAGCTATTTTCCATTCATCACTCATAATCTCATTTCTCCTTTGTATTTTGTAATTTTAATTTTTCAGCCTTATTTACCCTTTTCCCATACTTTTCTAACTAATCCTAATGACAATGTAGATAATGTGAAACCTATTACTGGTACTAGTGAACTTAAAAATATATTATCGAAATTGCTAATTACATATGAATATATGATTACAACAATATATGTTAGCACCATTATACATATTCTTCTAGTCCAACTTGTTTCCCAAGCTTTGTCTAATTCTACCTTTTTATTTCTTTCTTTGATTTTTATTATTTCTTCTTCCAATTCTTTTAATTCCATAACTATATCTCCTTTTATTATGTTTTTCTATTTAAAATCATTCTAACATAACACTAATTTTTTTTCTACAAATTTTAATAATTTTTTATAAATGTATATACAAAAAAAGCAGCCCCTTATTAGGAGCCGCCTTTCGAAAAGCTGTTATTTGTTTATTTGTTATTTAGTGCCACAAATGGATTTAGCACAACATAAAGTTCTTTAATTGCTGACTTATTTGTGCGTATTTTTGCCCAACCATCGTCATAAATAGTTGTTGCAGCAATTACATCTCCATTATTCAGCGCACACATGATATCTGTATCATCGCTTAAATCTTTTTTGGAACGTACATTCCATGCTTCGCCTACAAACATGTATGTTTTTGCATTTAACTTGTTAAAGTATTTCTCATTCTCACTTGAGATCTGAACATAGAATTTTGATTCATTTTTACTATTAGAGAAGCAGATTTCATACCATCCGTTTCCAACATAGTCTTTTATAAAGAAAATATCTTTGTTATTCAGATAAGTTAAAACATTGTTTGTAAACTCTGCTGTTGACCTAACACACCATGAAATACCTTCAAATTCTATGCATTCCCATTTCTTGTAGGTATTATCTCTCATAACAGTCGTTGTTGTGAGTGATGATGTTGTGAGAGATGTTGTTGTAGATGTTGATGTTGTCGTGGTAGTAGTTGTTGTTGTACTTGTAGTTGTTGATGTTGTTGTCGTTGTTGTAAGCTTCGTCGTTGTACTTGTAGTAGAAGTCATTATATTATTAATGTCTTCCACTGTATAAGTTCCAACCTTGGTAAAATACTCCTGACCTTGCTGTCCAACACGAATAAATACTTTGTTTAGAGTACAATCAACAAAACAGCTGTACCATGAATCTGCAAGCTGCTCTACAATAGCAATTACATTATTTGTTTTAATGTAATTTTTTTCTGGATATAAGTTGTTGTCACTCAAACTTGCATCTGTATGAAGAAACCATGAACCTCCTGTAAACTTTACTAGATCATTCGGTTCAAAACCATTCTTATCAGTCTTAGTCAAAACTGGTGAAATTTTTATTTCTTCGTACTCGACTTTTCTTTGTGCCGAAGCCTCTCCGTACATTCGAAGAACTATACTTGCATCTGTTCCATCTATTCCTCCATCATGATTTACATCTGCTGCTTCAATAGGAAGATTGGATGTTCTGCCTGCACCTAGCTCACCAAATGCCCGCAAAATAAGGCTTGCGTCTGTTCCATCTACTGCTCCATCTTCATTCACGTCTCCGACGTACCATGGTGATATAGCTTTTGATGTCAGCTCTGATATGCCACTTAAAGTAATGATCATTGCGAATAGACTTATAATTGATAAATACACCTTTTTCATTACATTTTCCTCCTTAGTAATATTTTACACAGCTTTTCATTGTAAAATGTAATAAAACTATTATAACACTTATCGATTTTTATGTCAACTTATGCTGCTTATATCCACATAAATGATTTTAAAAAAATTGTAAAAATACTAGACTTATATTAAATCTTTTGATATGATATTAACATACAAAAAGATAAAACTATTTATAGTAAATTTAGGAGGTCTAAAACATGAAAAAATTATTGAAATTATTTTTTATATTAGTGATTATGATTGCATTTTCAATGAATTTATCAGTATTTGCTGCTGAAGAACAAGAAGCTACATCAGCTGAAACAGATACATCTATTTCAACTACAGCTACAGAAAACACTCAAACAGACACATCAACTTCTACAACAAAAAAAGCTACAGCTAACAATGCAACAAAAGTTTCTTCTACAACTGAAGAAAAAAAATTATCAATTTCTGATATATTAAATATTTTACTAATTGCCACTGGTATTGTTATTATTCTATTAGCTGTTGCAATTTTTATAAAATTAAAATAAATTAGATTTTAAAAAAAAATAAAGTTTGGATTTTATTCCAAGCTTTTTTATTTTCGAATAGTTCTAATTTGTGATATGCATTTTTTATGTATAAACTTGAATATTTTGCATTTATTTATCAATACTAATAATAAATACAATTTTATGTGTATTATTTAAATAAATCTAATAGGAGGACAAAAATGAAAAAGAGAATTTTTATAGCCTTATTCGCTATACTATGTCTAATATTTTCGAGTTCATACGTAATGGCAAATGATAATAATAATGGTAATAATAATCTTGTAGATGGAGTAAAAAACACAGTTAATGAGGCAGGAAACATGGCTGAAGATGCTGCTAATGGAACTGCCGGTGCTATAAAAGATGGTGCAAACAATGTTAAAGACAAAACTCAAGATGCCATGGATAACGCTAAGAACGGTGTAGAAAACGCTGGCAATGATGTAAATAACACAATGGAAAATATGGGTAATAATATGAAAAATCAAAATGGCAACGATTATACTGCTACTAGAACAGCTACAGAAGAAAACACTGGTAACACTACTCAAAATTGGATGGGCAGAGACATCTGGACTTGGATAATAGTTGGCATAATAACAATTGTAATTGTCGCTTTAATTTGGTATTACGCTAGTAGAAATAATAGATAGAAAATTATAACCATCTTTTTACAATATACTTTATAACGTATATAATGAAAAGATGGTTATTTTTATTCTTTTATTCTTAATGCCTTTTGTATTTTCATTTGAGCATCTTTTTTTGCAAGGTCTTGTCGTTTGTCATATAATTTCTTTCCTTTTCCAATTCCTAACTCAACTTTAACTAAACTCCCTTTAAAGTAAAGGCTTACAGGTACAAGTGAATATCCTTTTGTTTGGATTTTTCCAATAAGCTTATTTATTTCTCTTCTTGTTAATAATAGCTTTCTATCCCTTAATGGATCTTTATTATATATATTTCCATGTTCATATGGACTAATATGCATTGAATATATATATACTTCTCCATTTTTTATGTTAGCATAACTTTCTTTTAAATTCACTTTTCCCTGTCTAATAGATTTTATTTCAGTTCCAGATAGTACAATTCCTGCTTCAATTGTCTCTTCAATAGTGTAATTGTGTTTTGCCACTGGATTTTTTGCAATTAATTTATTCATAATTTTTATATCATTCCTTTATATTTTTTTATAATTATATCATTTTACTTTTATACTATCAAGTTCTTGCATAAGATTCTTATATTTTATAAAGAATACTTCCCTATTCTTTGTGTTTTTCTCATTGCTGATTTCATTAATAATTGTACTTGCATTTTGAATACTTGAATATTTGTTTTCATATTTATCTTTTTGACTAATAATATTGGAAATGTTCATTTTTAGGGTAATTACAGAATTGTTAAATTGTTCCCATTGTTCTAAATCTGCAAGTTGATAACAACGTAATAAACTGTATTTACAATCCAGTATATATTTTAATTGGGTATTTTGATTTTTTTCTTCAAATTTAGGCAAATACTCATACATATTAATTACGCTTTCTAGAGTTGCATTTTTATCCCTGTTCTTTATATTAATTGTCATTGTATCCATTAAAGTTGAAAAATTATCTATTTGTTCTTGATCAAACCCTATTTCTTTTAAATCATTTGCAATTGTTGTCCAACTTGTATATAAATTTTCAATTTTACTTGCTATACTATTCCAATTAATCTCTTGGTTATTATTTAAAACGTTGTTTGATGTCATTTCATAACTCTCTTCTTGTTTATTTTGTTTACTCTCATTTCCTTCTTTTGAATTTTCACTTTCTGAGCTTTGTCCGCTATTACTTTGACTTTCTTTACCTTCAGATTTTGAACTTCCTTCATTTGATGAATTATTTGTAATCATTTTTGTATCTACTTTATATTTCGTGTAACAAATACTGTTTAATTCGTTAGCAATTGATATTAATTCAGAATCCAAATATGATACTTCAGAATTGATTTTTTCATTCAAATTTGAATTATCGTTTTTTAGCATATTACATCCACTTAAACATATTGATAAAATATTAAGTAATAACAAAAATAATAATATTTTTGTGCTTTTGCTTTTCAAAAAATCACCTCTATAACTTATTTTAGCCTAAAAATTACCTTTTATTCTCATGTATATATATTTTTAAAATTAAAATAATAATAAAAAGAAATATTATTGGAGGAAAATTATGCAATCAGTAGTTAGTTTGTACAGTGTTTTGCCTGGAGAATTAGAAAAGTTTTTAATCAATTTTTACGGAACAAAAGATTTTGATAAAACTAATTTTTCCGATAAACAATGGAAAAAAGAATATCCAAATCCTGTTGAAATTGTTGATATTATTGGAGCTTTTATCGAAAACATCGATGATTATAAATTATCTATGTGGGTAAGTATTGATAATGGGGTTTTTATCAAAGTTACAGAGGATAATGCAGACGAGTTAATTCGTTATTTATATGAGAGATTTCCATATTAAAAACTCTACCTTTCGGTAGAGTTTTTGATTAATTATTATCTGTTATATTTTCATTGTTTTCAACTACTGCTTCTGCTGTTGGTTGTTGTTCTGGAGCGACTTCAACCACTTGTGCTTCTGGCATTGCTGGTGCTGAATTTGTAGTTGTCTCAGCTGCGTTTTCTACTTTTGTTTCACTTGCTGGTTCAGCTGGTTGAATTTCTTCTTGAACTGATCCACATTTTGGACAGAATTTAGCACTTAAAGGTATTTCTGCAGCACATACTTTACATAAACGTAAGTCTTTAAGTGCTAGCATTTCCATTCTCATGTCTTCTATTTCTTTTGCATAAGCATCGATTTTTGAACATTCTTCTGCTAGTTCAGCTTTAATATCAATGTTTTCTTCTCTAACATGTTTTTCGTAAACTTTTTT
>CAMUZC010000069.1 GCA_947165105.1 uncultured Lachnospiraceae bacterium
ATATTCTAAACGAAAATCAACAATTTATTCGCAAACTTTAGCAAAGAGACATTTTGGGGCGGACTTGTCTCAAAAAAATCCGAGAGAAATAATTCTCTCGGATTTTACATGCTAAGCAAAAATTCTATCAAATTCTTCTCCGTCAATCTTCTCTTTTTCAAGAAGTACTCCGGCAACAGCATGAAGTTTATCAATATTTTCTGTTAAAATTCTTTCAGCTGTTTTATAAGCGTTATCAACAATTGCTTTAACTTCCTCATCAATAATTCCAGCTGTTTCTTCTGAATACCCTTTTCCTTGTGAAAAATCTCTTCCTAAGAAAACTTCTTCTTGATTTTGGCCAAGCATTATTGCTCCAATTCTATCGCTCATTCCGTATTTTGTAACCATTGATCTAGCAATTTGTGTTGCTCTCTCAATGTCATTGCTTGCTCCTGTTGATATATCATTTAAAATTATTTGTTCAGCAACTCTTCCTCCTAATAGAGAAACAATTTGCTCTAACATTTCTGATTTAGACATAAATGATTTATCTTCTGTTGGTCTATACATAGTATATCCTCCAGCCATTCCTCTTGGTACAATTGAAATTTGATGTACTGCATCTTGTGTTGGTAAAAATCTGCTTACTACAGCATGACCTGCTTCATGATATGCAACTAGTTTATTTTCTTTTTCACTTCTTACTCTTGTTTTCTTTTCAGGTCCCATCGTAACTTTAACCATTGCATCTTCAATCTCTGCCATATTTATCTCTGTTTTATTTCTTCTTGCTGCTAGTAAAGCTGCTTCATTTAAGACATTTTCTAAGTCGGCTCCTGAGAATCCAGAAGTATTTTTTGCTATTGTTTTAAAGTCTACATCTGAACCAATAATTTTCTTTCTTGCATGAACTTCTAATATTTCTTCTCTTGCTTTTACATCTGGTGCTGAAACTACTATTTGTCTATCAAATCTTCCTGGACGTAGTAATGCTTTATCTAATATATCTGGTCTGTTTGTTGCTGCTAAAACTATTACGCCTTCATTTGTTGCAAAACCATCCATTTCAACAAGTAATTGGTTTAATGTTTGTTCTCTTTCATCATGTCCTCCACCAACACCTGCACCTCTTTGGCGTCCTACTGCATCAATCTCGTCTATGAATATTATACATGGTGCATTTTTCTTTGCTTGTTCAAATAAATCTCTAACACGTGATGCACCCACACCTACAAACATTTCAACAAAGTCAGAACCACTTATGATAAAGAATGGAACTCCAGCTTCTCCTGCAACTGCTCTAGCTAGAAGAGTTTTTCCTGTTCCAGGATGTCCTACTAATAAAACACCTTTTGGTATTCTTGCTCCCATGTCTGTAAATTTCTTTGGACTTTTTAAGAATTCTACTATTTCTTGTAATTCTTCTTTTTCTTCGTCAACGCCTGCCACATCATTAAATGTAACTTTGTGTTTATCCATTTCTGTTATATTTCTTGCTTTACTTTTTCCAAATGACATTGTTTTACCGCCAGCTCCACCTTGCGCTCTTCCCATTAAAAGGAACCAGAATATAAAGAAAATAATTAGTATTCCAAATGGTGTTAATAATCCAAGTATAACCATAAACCATGATTCTGATTTTTCTTTAACTTTGACTTGACCATTTTTCATAGGTTCCTCTAGTGTATTCATAAGGCTTTCCATGTTTGGAATATTAACTTCTTTTTGATTATCTTCATTTTTTAATTTTACTGTTGCTGATGTCCCTGATGAATTAATTTCAATGTTTTCTACTTCATTTGCTTCAATTTTAGTTACCAATTCTGAATATAATAGTTTTCTGTCATTATTCTCTAAAATAGATGAAATAAGCACTACAAATATTACTCCAATTATTAACCAAACTGCTAATGTTTTTAAACTATTTTTCACAGATTTACCTCCTTATATGAAAAAAATTTTACTATAATTTTTTCTTTTATAGAAATTTTTCTTTCTTACTTTTAAAATCTACTTGAAACTATAACATAATTTTACCCTTAATTCAAGCAATTCATCAAACTTTCACATTACAAAATTCGACATGTTTTTCTAACTATTACGGAAACACGGAATAATTAATCTTTTGTAACATAAATGTTAAATTTTTTTCTTATCTTATCTACATCAAAAAAAGAAAAACTCCAACATATATGTTGGAGTTAAAAGAGATTTTAATTATACGGATATTTCCTTAGAAAGACGAATCTGTCTATTTCCGTACAATGATATGTCGTCATTATTCTTACGTTTTCGTCCGGATTTATATCTTTAATTTCATAGTAGAAAAAAGCTCCATTTGTTGGATCTTCGCCCAACAAAGCTGACTCAACTGCACTTTCTACTTGATTACGTTCTTCAACCGGAATATTTTCATAATCTACCAGTGTATTTGTGTATACACTTATAAACTGATTCGGTTGAAAAATAACATCTGTGATGCTATTGGGGAAATCAGGATTTCTTACCCGGTTTATAACCACTGCAGCAATGGCAAGGTTAAGGTTGTCGGATTGGTTCCAGCCTTCAGAATAAACAAGAGAAACTAAATTTTTCTTCTCATCTTCTTTACTGGTTTCAGAAAGGTTCTGATCATTTTGCTCTGATTCTTCTATTTGTCCATCTTCTTCATTCTGCTCATTCAACTCGCTTATGTCATCTGCCCACGGTACCTTTTCAGAACTGTCTGCAGATGAGTCATCAGTTAATGCTCCACAAGATCCTAAGCACATGCCCAATGCAAGATAAATAACAGAAATGAGCATAACTATTTTAAGTGCTTTTTCGCTCATAATAATCCTCCTTACTAATCATTAGTCCCATACTCTATAAAAGACATGGTTTCCAATACGTATTTTTTTTGTAATAGTTTTTCTAGCCTCTGTTTCTTCGTCTGATATGCAATCTGGATTATAGTAATAATATGCTCCTCCTTCAAGTGATTCTCTCGTTGGATCTTCTCCATTTAAAGCTGCTCTTACAGCATCTTCTATAGCTTCAACATCTAATCCAATCTCTGAAAGATTAGAATAATACATTGTTCTATCACCTATATGAAAATTCCAATCCCACACACAAGAATATTGATATGGATCAAATATTACATCTGCGATGCATGTAGCACCATTATAAGCTACATCTAATCTGTTTAGTACTGTAGCTACAATTGCTATTTGCCCTTCTCTTGTCTCATGACCACCTTCACAAGCTACCAACATTGTAAGCCAATAAAATTCATCATCGGTTACACTTCTCCGCTTGTCTAAATTTTGGTTATTGCTAATATAAGTGATATTAGCGTTTTCTGCCTCATTGTTATTCGATTTCAGGTTTAGATTACCTTTGCAATCTAAAAATCCTATAAATAAAACAATGACAAACAAAAGAACTATATAACCAAAACCACCGGTTCCACTGTTGTTAACACTATCGTTGCTTGACATTTTTTAACCTCTTTTCAATATATTTCCACTAAATTTTTAGTGAATATAATTATTATACCATAACTTAACATAATTTTCAAGTAAAAACAGAATACCGCAACTTTCAAAGTCGGTATTCTGTCTCTATATTTTCTATATATTTTTTATAAAATGTATCTTACCTTTATTTACGAAAACCTTTATGTTTTTATTTGGTGTTAAATACTTATTTCCAATGTTTTTTTCGCATAGATTTATAACATCTTCAACATGAATTTTTTCTATTCCTTGGGTTGTACCTAAAACCTTTTTTATCAAAGATAAAATCACCTTGCTCTTTATAAATTTATCTAAATTATTAAACTTCTTTAAATCAATTATTAACTCCTCTTGGCTTAAGTTTAAATCTTTACAAATCAACTCTTCATCTATTATTTTTTCTACATATCTGTTTATAAAGTCGTTTTCTTGTCTTGCTAATATTGATAACTTATTTAAAGATTCTATTATATTAGGATTAAATTCCTCTTTAATTTGTGGAATAATAATATTTCTTATTTTATTTCTTGTATATATATTGTCAAAATTTGATTTATCTATTTTGGGGTCTAATTTATTTATTTCACAATACTCTTCAATTTCTTTTCTTTCACACTCTATTATTGGTCTAATATATTTGTTATCACGAATTGGTTCAATTCCTTTAAGTCCTGTAGTTCCTGTTCCTCTAAATATATTCATTAATACAGTTTCGGCATTATCATTTGCATTATGCGCTGTTGCTATTTTATTAGCCCCAGTCATTTTTGCTACTTCCTCAAAGAATTCATATCTTGCTTTTCTTCCAGCTTCCTCTGTTCCAATTTTTTCTTTACTAGATTTTTCAACTACATCTATTTTTTTTACATAGCACTTAATGCCTATTTCTTCACAAAATTGTTGAACATATTGAGTCTCCATATCAGCTTCAGGACGTATCATATGATTGATATGCGCTACAACAATTTCAAAATTCAACTCATTTTTTATACTATTTAAAATATGAAGTAAACACATTGAATCAGGACCACCTGAAACACCAATTACAATTTTATCATTTTCATTTATTAAATTATATTTTTGTATTGTTTTTAGTACTTTATTTATCAATTTATCCACCTTTTCTAATAATTCTTCTACATCTGACATAAGTAAATATTTTGATTTTTAGATTAATATCTATTATCAAGATTAGCAAATTTTGTATAGCTTCCAAGCCATGCAAGTTCCACTGTTCCTGTTGAACCAGCTCTGTGTTTTGCTAAGATTACTTCTGCTACATTTTTCTTATCAGAGTCTTGATTATAATAATCATCTCTATATAAAAACATAACAATATCAGCATCTTGCTCTATTGATCCAGATTCACGAAGGTCAGAAAGCATAGGTCTATGGTCTGGTCTTTGTTCAGGAGCACGAGATAATTGTGAAAGTGCAATAACAGGTACATTGATCTCTTTAGCAAGTATTTTCAATGAACGACTAATTTCAGCAATTTCTTGCTCACGGCTTCCAGCACGTTTATTGCTTCCTTGAACAAGCTGCAAGTAGTCAATTACAACTAAACCAATATCTTTTTCCAACTTCATTTTCCTACATTTTGCACGAATTTCCATAATAGAAATACCTGGTGTATCATCAATGAATATTTGTGCCTCAGACAAAATACCTGAAGCCTCTGCAAGTTTAGTCCAATCATCATCTTCAACTTTTCCCGTTCTAACTTTATTACTATCAACCAAAGCTTCACTACACAAAATTCTGTTAGCCATTTGTTCTTTTGACATCTCAAGGCTAAAAATTGCAACTGGTGTTTTAGCTCTTACAGCAGCATTTGTAGCAATGTTTAAAGCAAAAGCTGATTTTCCCATAGCAGGTCTAGCGGCAACCAATATTAATTCTGAACCATGAAGACCTGCTGTTTTATAATCCAAATCAATAAATCCCGTTGGAACACCTGTTACATGTTCTTTTCTGTTATATAATTCTTCCAATTCAATGAATGTATCAACAAGTATATCCTTCATGGAACTGTATGTTTTTTGAGAACGGTTTTGCATAACACCAAAAATCTTTTTTTCAGCATTATCCATTAATTCTTCAACTTCCTGTGTTGGATCATAGCCTAAAGTTATAAGTTCATTTGCAGTTCTTATTAATGTTCTTAATGTTGCTTTTTCTTCAACTATTTTTATGTATTTATCAACATTTGCTGTTGTTGGAACCTTTTCAGGTAACTCTGCTAAATATTCTAATCCACCAACTGCTTCAAATTTTCCCATAGAAGAAAGTTCAGATTTTAATGTGATAATATCTATTGGCTCACCTCTATTGTATAAATTCATAATAGCAGAATAGATTATTCTATTGTCTTCTCTATAGAAATCTTCATCTGAAAGTACTTCAATTGCAGCAATTACAGCTTCTTTGTCTGTAAGCATACTTCCGAATTACTGCTTGTTCAGCTTCAAGATCATGTGGTGGTACTTTATTAAAATCCATTTCTTCTACTTCCTTTCTTTTCATAATTTAAATCTGTCCCTGATTTTAGAATTTTAAAACTTTCTCCGTCCTCTACTTAAAATTCTATTACATTAACTTTCACGTTTCCAATAACACCTTCAAATAACTTGATAGAAACATTGAAAACTCCCAAGTTTTTTATTGCTTCATTTAATACAATTTTCTTTTTATCTACATCAATTTTATATTGTGTTTTTAAATTTTCAGAAATTTCTTTAGAAGTAACACCTCCAAAAATTCTTCCATTATCTCCTGCTTTAACTTTAATTGTTAATGTTATATCTTTTAATTTCTTTGCAATTTCCTCTGCTTTTTCTTTTTCAACATCTTTCTTATGTTTAGCAGAATCTTGCTTATTCTTTAATTTTCCCATATTTTCAGCATTTGCTTCAACAGCTAATTTCTTAGGAAATAAAAAGTTTCTTGCATATCCGTCACTTGCGTTTATAACTTCATCTTTTTTTCCTACACCTTTTATATTATCTAATAATATTACTTTCATGTTAAGCCTCATTCCTTTCGCTATTTTTAGTTTTCTATATTCTATAATATTTTTTGCAATTTTTCAAGACGTACGAAATAAATAATATCCACACATTTTCAACATAATTAAGCAGACAATTGCAAAAGCATCAAAACAAAAAAGAAATTTAGGATTAAATCCTAAATTTCCTTTTTATTAATCTAATTTGCTTTTAAATATTTCTCTTGTTAAATCGCTTATTACTGGTAATTCATAATCTTCTTCATTGTATGCTTTTATCATACCAACAATAGCTAAAACAAACATTAATACTGAAAAAATATTTGCAAAATATTTAATTACTGGTATAAATCCTAAAACAAGACTTACTATAAATGCTGCACCAGACATTGTTATTGATTGACATGCATTAAATTTTGTTCTACTATCGTTATCTTTGAAAGCTAGTAATACTACTAATCCTCCAATCCATCCAAATAAATAAGCAAGTAATCCTCTTATTTTTTGTTCCATTTTATTTTCCCCCTGTTCTTTTTTAGGTATATAAGTATTTTACTATTAATATAATATTTTGTCAAATATTATACTTGTTCTGAAAAATATTCTTTAATTTTTTCAATTAATTCTTTTTTTACATCATAAATATTCATTCCTTCGACTTGAGCACCAGCTAATGTAATGTGGCCTCCACCACCAAGTTTTTCTAATATTACTTGAACATTTATATCTCCTAATGAACGTCCACTGATGCAGATTTTTTCACCATAATTTCCAATTACAAATGAAGCTGTAATATCACTTATTGTTAATAATTCATCTGCTGCTTTGGCACATATAATATTTGCATCTTTATCAACTTTATCATATATAGAAATTGCTATTGACTCTCCAACAATTTCAGATTTTGCAACTATTTCTGATATTGTATTATATGTTTCAAAATCACTTTGGAACCACTTCTTAACCTTTATTATATCAACACCGCATTTACGCAAATATGCTGCTGCTTCAAAAGTACGTACACCAGTTTTAAATGTAAAGTTTTTAGTATCCATCATAATTCCGGCATATAAACCTTCTGCTTCAACATTTGTTAATTTAACATTTTGTTCTGAATATGTTATTAGCTCAGTTACAAGCTCTGCCGCAGATGAGGCATAAACTTCTTGGAAAGTTAGTACTGCATTTTCTATATAATCGGTACTCATTCTGTGGTGATCGATTATTGCTATTTTTCCTGCCATATCTACTAATTCCGGAACATCTGAATAGCTTTTCTTGTGTGTATCTACAACTACCAACAATGTTCCTGGATTTGTTATTTCTATTGCTTCATCTTTACCTATTATAGCATTTTGATATTCTGAATCACGTTTAGCATATTCGACAAAATTTTCTAATCCTATTCCAATTGTACCGCTAGCAATATATGCTTTTTTTCCCAATGTTTTAGCCAATCTATAAATTCCAAGAGCTGACCCAAGTGCATCAATATCACTATTAGTATGTCCCATTATAACGACATTTTCTGCTTCTAACATTAATTCTTCTAATGCATTTGCTACACTTCTTGCTTTTACTCTTGTACGTTTTTCTAATTCTTGTGTTCTTCCCCCGAAAAAAGTGTATTTACCGTTTTTTCTAATAATTGCTTGATCTCCACCTCTTC
>CAMUZC010000070.1 GCA_947165105.1 uncultured Lachnospiraceae bacterium
AATAAAT
The DNA here is from genome assembly GCA_947165105.1 of uncultured Lachnospiraceae bacterium. The sequence goes on from CAMUZC010000070.1 coordinate 8, forward strand.
TTAAAAAAAATATATAATTTAAAAAAAATAAATGTTAAATAATAAATAAGATTAATAAAAAATAAAAATAATTTTTTTAAAAAAAATAATTAATTTTAAATAAATATTAATCTTTCAATAAAATTTTTATTTAAAATGAATAAAATCTATAGATTATTCTTTACATTAGCATTATTAATTAATTGTCTTTGTTCAATTGACCATTTTAATTTACAAAAGGAGACACCAATAGATGCATCCGTTCTTCCTATTGATGGTACTGTAACTTCTGATTATTTAAAGGCTGAATATGAAGTTTCTACTGCTTCAAATGTATATTTCAAATATGATAGTAGTACTATACCTTCTTCCAAAATAACTGCATTTAGAATAGTATTTGATCAATATAGTGAAGATATGAGCAATTATACAGTTTTTTGTACAAATGTTGCCAAATCAACCGGTGATTCAGCTTTGATTACAGCTCTAGACAAAATAGATCTTGTAAGTTCCAGTTGTGAAGGCTACAAAAGTCATGCAAAATATGATGGTGTTGTGAGGCTTGATGAAACTAACACAAAACTAGGTATAGTTTTAAAAATTAAAGCTGACACTAAATTATCTGGTAGAATTTATTTAAGAACCACTGAAAAGATTTTAGATACCAAAGAAGGAGAGATTACTGAAGATGAACAATATTCCATAATTCCTTTCACTGTGAATGTCACCAAATTTAGAGAAGCTACATCAAAGTCTAAAATATTATTTTACTCTCAAATTAGATCACTTAAAATGTTTCAAACCCAAAGCAATACTCCAAGACCAGAAAAATTATTCACTGGTAATGTTTTATTAGTATACACAAATCCTAATATGGTAAGACAAAAATACCTAGGAGCTAGTATAATGACTTTAGTGACGATACCTTCTAAAGAAGATGTAAAAATAACAGCAAACTTCTTATTCGAACTAAAGCTATATGAATCAGATTATTTACTTGATTATTATGTAGGTTCAAGTGGAGATGGGAGAACTTTAAATAGTCCTATGATTATAAACATGACAGAATGTACCAAACCTTATTATGTCATTTTAAATTATAATGAGCCAGAAAGCTTTGCAGTATCATTAATTATAGACCAAATATACGGAAAGATTAAATCCCTTTCTGTTGCTACTGATTTCAATCAAAGTACTTGGGATGAAATGATTCAAAATGATATGAAGGAAATTAATATAACTGAAAGAAAATATGTTTTTGAAAATCCATCAGTTACTCATATAGATGTTTATAAGTTAGAATGTCAATTACCTTTAATGTTTAATTTTTATTATATTGATGAAAGAGCTTTACCCCAAAAAATGAACTTTGGAAGCATAAACTTATTTACTTTAAAGCCATATGAAACTGTTAAAGTACCATTTTTCCAAATGCAAGGTCCTCAAATTGTAATTGAAATCTTTAATCCCGTTGAACTTCCAACTGTATTTATTGATGCAGCCGAAGAGACAGTTTTTATGGAAAATACCTTGGTTTCAATTACTCCAATGACTGTACTTGATGGAATTGAAATAAAAGAGAGAGGAGGATCAAAATATACTAGAATTATTATTAAAGTAGGTTATTCTAATTCTGGATGGGAAAAAAGAGGTGATTATTTGAAATATAATGCAAACTTAGATTTATTCCTTTTCGAATTTCCAAATAATGCTAAAAGATATAATTATACTTTAGCTACTTTAAAAACTTCTGGAACAAATGCAGATGATAATGTTAAATATTGCATTTCAGCAAATATAGGAGGAGCATTAAAACCCTCTCCTGAAAACTGTTTTCGTGTTGCAGAGAATTTCCCTTACACTTTAAAGACTTATAATCCTTTAATTATGTATAAAGATTATGATTATGATGAAAGATTATCTTATTATATTACTTTTCAACCAGTAACTGAATATTCTTCTTTCAACGTTGAAGCTACTGTGCAAACTTATTCAACTACTAATAGAAATTATGAAGGAGTAAATAATATCCTTAATCTTGAAGGACTAGGAAGCAGTAGTTGTATTTTGACTCCTCCTAAATATAAAGATAATATTATATTTGTTCAAACCCAAATTTGTGATGGTACTGATTCACTTGAATTTAAAATAAACAAAGCCTTATCTGGCGAAACTATTATAGAAACAAAAACTATATCTATAAGTGATAAAAATATTTATATGTCATATGACAATCCATTAATTGATACTGAATTTATTGCCTCTGGTACTTTAGGTGCTAATATCTTTTTAAGAATGGTAGGTCTTTCCAATCCATATTCACCATTATTTAATACAGATTACAAAGTTACTTTTGATGAAAGTACAAATACTTTAAGTGTTGAATCCCCATTTAGAACTACAGAAGAACTAAAATATACTGTCTTAGTCGATACAAACTTATCGACAAAGGGAATCACTTTATGCAGTTTTGTTGGAAATTATGATTCCTTAGCTCGATATATGAAAGTAGAAGTCTCAAGAGCCAGAAATACTCCAATACAATTAAACTTTGTGAAGGCTGGAATGCAAGCAGGAAATTCATTCGAAGCAATTGTCTATATGGAACAACAATCAAGAGGAAAATTAGTATTCTTATCTGAAATTTACTCAGGAGTTGTAGGTGAAATTAAAACTGATGTTGTTCATGAAATTACTGAAGTATACCCAGATGATAGTAATTATACATATGCAAATGTTACTGCCAAAGCAACTGACCCAAGTTTTTATTTTTCATATTTACCTTCAGATACATTAGAAGTTCCTATTGGAGCTTTTAGTTTAGAAACAGAGGATTTCCCAAGTCAATCATTTTCACAAATCGGTTGTACTTTTGTTGATAATGATACTGATGCAATGAGTATGGTTGAAGCTGTTGAAGAAGCAATTCAAAATGGTAAATCTTATTGTTTCGGTTCTCAGAGTACTTCTAATTCAAAGAGATACAATTATATTTTCAAATATGAATATAATAAAAATACACCATTAAGATTAGTAATTAAAGTCGCAAATGGTAATGGTTTCAGTGGAGATTTTAATATATATATGAGAAATGATCAAGGAGAAAAGATTCAGATTACAGATAATACTACAGAAAAAGAATATGGTCAAGATGAAACTATAAAAAAATCAGTTGTTCCTTATATTATTGATCTTAATTATTTAAGAAACAAAGTAAGCGATACTGATTACACTTCAAAAGTCCTTTTCTATTCACCAAATTTAGAAATGCAATATTATTATCTTACAAAAGATAGTAATACTCCAGTTAAAATATTCTCAGGTAATATTGCTTTAATATATACAAAACCAGAATTAGCTCAACAAAAATATCATGGAACAATTTTAGTTTTAATTAGTGAAAATTTAGAAGGAGAAGAACACCCAGCTGTGGGAAATACATTTAGATTCCATACAAGGATGTTTAAAACTGATGCACAAATTGAATATTTCGTAAGTTTAAATCCTAACGGTAGAACTTTGAATTTCCCATTACTTTTAGAAATGAATACATGCACCAAAGATAATAATAAATTATATTACATCTTAAATTATAATAAAGCAGAAGAAATAAGAAAACTTCATTTAGATTTGGTTTATGGAAATATGGTAAGTGCAAGAATAGCAACTGTTATTAATAACGCTCACTGGGAAAAGTTAATAAGTGATGGAATGACCGATATTGAAAATTATACTATAGAATTACCTGAAAAAATTCAGCATATTGAGGTAATTGAAATAACGTGTAAAACTCCTTTGTTAATAAACGCTTATTACACGGATGATAATTATGTATTTCATGACGTTAAGGAAGGGGAAATAGTAGTTAAACAAATACCAGCAAGTAAATCCTTTAGTTTCAATGTAGATAAAAGCACTTCTAATATTTTCTCTTTTAGTTTGTCATTGTTTAATCCTGTCGAAACTCCACACGTTAAAATTGATTATGGAAATGGAAAAACACAGGAATTTACAGGAAATTCTTTACAAACATCTACATTATTGTTTGTTGTAGATGATGTTACTGTTATAAATTATTGTAATTCACAAACAAGATTTATTTTTAAAATTGGAATATCAGTCGAAACTGAAATGGGTTGGTCAGAAGTGAAAAAACAGGGGGCAAAATATGATGGAACATTATTCGTAAATAATAATAGATATATTTATAAAAACCCAATGGGGGTTAATAAATATAATTTCACTACTTTTAATTTCACTGTAAAATCCGTAAATGATGCTGAAAATGTTAAAGTATGTTATAGTACAAACTTTGGAATTGCAATGGATTCTTCTAGAGAAAATTGTTTCAGAACTGGAAGATATATACCCTATACTTTATCACTTTTAAGTCCTTTAATTATAGGAAAAAATTATACCACCAATCTAGATCTATATTATGTTTATTTCAATCCTTTAGATAATGGTTATGTAGATATCGAAATTAATGAAGATACTTATAGCACTACTAATAGAAATAATGATGGAGAGGCTAAAGTAGTAACACTAATAAATGGAAAAGTTGGAACAATTCTTTCTTTAGCAAAGGATATAAGAGAAACTACTAGAATAGGAGTACAATTAAAATCGTGTAAATCTCATCAACAACCAATTGAATATGAAATCGTTACTCAATTTACAAAAGAAACAGTTTCTAAGGGAAAATATTATTATGAAGATGCTTATTTACTTAATTTTTATACAGAATTATTTGTAGAAACTGAAATTCAATTTAAAGGTGATTCAAATGTACCAATGTTCGTAAAGCACACTTCAATAATAGGTAATTATGACCCACCAATAGAAGAAAAATATGAAGCTACATTTGATGAAACTAAAAACTCTGTATCAATACCTAAGCCAATTCTTGGAGAAAAATTCACTATCACTGTTATAGTTGGAAAAAAAGGAACTTTAGATTCTATTACACAATGTGATTTAGCTGTGAATGATAAAAGTCAATATGGTGATTATTCAAACACTTTCCCTTCTTCTGAAACTACTGATGTTGTTATTCATTATATTGATTTTTATTCTTTTGGTTATAAAGATGGAGATGAATTTGATTTATTGGTTTATGCTCAACAAGAAGAGAATACAAAATTCGAATTTATTTATAAAATAATATCAGGAAAAGTAGGAACAGTTGAAGGAGTTTTAGGAATTACCGAATATATTGGAGATAAAACATATGTAACAAGAACTTTCTCTTACAATTCATCAAGTAATTATTTATATTATGATTTCACTAGAGCTCCAACAGGAAAAATAGCTTCTTTAAAAGTAAAATCAACTAAAGTAAAAGTAGTTAAGGTAGGATGTGCTTTTTGTAAAAAAGGAGCTTCAGATTCAGAAATGGTAAGTGCAGTTAATCAAGCTGTAGCAAATAGAAATAGTGTTTGCTTGGGAGAAATGCAAAAAGATTCTGATGGATATGATGCAATAATAAATGCAAATTATACTAGTGATAAATCTAGATTAGTAATTCAAGTTTTATATGGTCTTGCAGAAAAAGAAAAAATTAAAAAATCAACAAATGAAGATATTGATATAGTTATTAATATAAAAATTACAGGGTTTGATGTAAGCGAAGCCGAAGGAAGATTTGGAGAAGATGAATCATTAGCCCCTACCCCATATGTTATAGATTTATTAAAAGTTAGACAACATAAAATGTCACAAACAGATTATGTTTCAAAGGTGTTATTTTATTCTAGTACAAGAGAAATGGAAATGTTTTATCTTGATCCAGAATCTGCTGCACCGGTTTCATTATTTACTGGAAATATTATGCTTGCTTATACCAACGAAGAATTAATTAGACAAAAATATCATAATGCAACCACTATGATATTATTAACTGATTCTTTATCCGCAACTGAAAAAATAATTCTAGGAGAGAAGTTCCGATTTATGATTAAATATTTTGATTCAGCAGCTCAAATTCAATATTATTTAAGTGGTGATTCTAATGGAAGAAATTTGAATAATCCAACAGCTATAGAAATGACTAATTGTACTGGACCATATTATTATATATATAATTATAATAGGATTGAAAAAGATAAAAAAAGAACTCTACATATAGATCATATTTTTGGAGAAACAAAAACAATGAGAATTGCTACTTCATTAGAAAATCAAGAAGATTGGGATCATTTCGTAGCTAATATGGAGCCATTAGAAGGATATCAAAGAATATTAGAAGAAACAGATTATCATTTTGATGTCATAGAAGTAACTTGTAACCTCCCAGTTTTATTAAATGTGTTTTATGTTGATCCAGACAAAGTAAAAACTACCAATTTAGCATTAGGAGATATTTCAATCTTACCTTTACAAAAAGGTCAAGATATAGAATTAACTATAGCCGAAGGAACTAAAGGTCCTTTTACTTATAGTTTTAATGTTTATAAAGATAGCGCTCAAAGCCCGGATATTGAAATTGTTTTTCCAGATTCTAGTAAATTAATTGCTAAACAGAATGGCTTATACACTAAAGATTCAGTGGATGGTTATCCAAGTTTAACAATTAGCAACAAAGAAAGTGCCGGAGCTATGAGCACAAGAATTATATTTAAATTTGGATTTGTCATAGAATCAAAATTTGTAAAAGTTGGGGACAATTTGTATTCAAATAAAAATGATGCCAATAGAACAGATAACTTATATGGATATAAATATGATACATTAAAGAACAGTCTCAATTATACTGGAGTTAATTTCAAGGTATCAACAGAAGGAGAAAATGTTAAATTTTGTTATAGTTCAAATTTAGGAACATATATAATTCCTTCATTACAAAATTGTTTCAGAGTTGGAAAACAAAATAGTTATACAATTCCAACTTTGAATCCTATGGTAATGTATAAAGACTATAATGATAGTAATATAAATGATTACTACATAGGATTCAGGACTGTTAATTTGAGTGAAGACATAACAATTACCCCACAAAAAAATTTATATCCAACCAAAGAAAGAAATTTAGAGGGAGAAAAAAATAAAATAAGATTTGATTTGACTACAGATATTAGTACTATTTTAACAGCTCCAGCTAAACATGAAGATTATATTTTTACTCATATTCATGTATGTACAAAAGATCAACCTATAACTTTTGAATTTTTAAATGCATATAATGGTTCAAAATTAGGATATGGCGGAGAAATTCCAGCAAATTCAAATAACAATTTCAGAACAATAGAAAATACAAAATTAGACACTCAATTAAAACTAACAGGTAAATCTGGAACTCAAGTCTTCGTAAAACATGTCGGTGTTACCAGTAAATATCAACCAGTAATAAAAGATATAGATGCATACTATAATAATGTAACTCGTGTCCTTAATTGGACATCACCTATAGAGGGACAAGAATTTTTCTATACACTTTACTTCGACAAATTAAATAACATAAGAAAACAAGGATATACCCTATGTAGTCTTGTTGATGTATCAAAACTAGCCCAATTTAGTTATACATTAACTTCAAAAGATAATAACCCTCAAATGAAGGTACCAGATTTAGGCGCAGATTATAAAGATTTTGATATAATTATTGTCGCTGAACAAACAGGTAATGGAAAATTGACAGTATTATCTAATGTTTTTGATTCAAATAACAAAAAACCAGATCCCGACCCTGGCCAAGAAGAAACACCTAGTAATACAGGTCTAGTTGTTGTTATTGTTATTTTAGTTATTGCTATTTTGATTGGAGCACTATTTGCTTTGAGAGTATACAAAAAATACAAAAGTAGAGGAGAAATGAGTAAAAAAAATAAAGAAACTTCTATGGCTTTGATTACTAGCACTAAGAATGATAAATTGATTCAAAGTCAAGCCCAAGAAGGTAATCAAAATGAAATTGATCCTTAAATAATATAAAATTATTAAATATATTTAAATAATTATGAGGTTTTTCTATTGTTTAAATATTCATTAAGTATAGCTATTAGAATTAATTAATTATAAACAATAATTTAGAAAAAAAGAATTATATTAAATATTATTTTTTAAAATTAATAATTTAAATATTTAAATAATTAAATATT
>CAMUZC010000071.1 GCA_947165105.1 uncultured Lachnospiraceae bacterium
ATTAATAATTAATATAATAAATTAAAATAATAAAAAAATAAATTATTTTTAATATAATAATCTATATTTTTAATATTATTTTAAATTTATTTATTCTATATTTATTATCCTACACATTAACTAATTAAACTAATAACTAATTAATCTATATTTAAAATAGTATCAAATCCTTAATTTTATCCTTGTTTTTCAACAGCTTGACTCTCAGCCATACTAAGCATTTTCTCATTATTTGCATTTTGAATATCATCTAAATTAGTAGGCTTAGCAATAATAGCATTTTCCATAGGCCTATTTTTAAGTTTTCTTAAACAAAGGAATATGACAATTCCTCCAATTATAAGTATAACTGCAAGTCCAACAAGAACAGAAACTAAAACAATATTACTAGAACTTTTTTCATCTTCTGTACGTGATGTTAGTATATTAGATAAAATCATTAATTCACCATTATTTACTTCTTTGGCTAAAACAATAGCATCGAAATGATCATAACCTTTTAATGCACTTTCATCAAAATTAATTTTTAAAGAAACTTTTTCATCTTTTGAATTGAAAGTTTTGGAATAAGGTGCAAATTTGTTCATTTCAGCAAAGGAACATAAAGTGTATGCTTGGGAAACTAAATTTCCTTTTTTATCGATGTATATTGTATAGTTGAATTCTGCATCTGGAATAGGTGAGTCAAATTTAAATGTTTTACTTGATTTATCAAATGTAAGTTTTAATTCTCCAACTACTGGTTGATATTTTTCATTAAGGCCAATATGTTTAACGAAAACTTTAGTTGTTTGTTCATTTTTATTAATATCGTCAAATTCTAATAATGTATCTAAGTTTGAATTTTCCACATTTCTAAATATTAAGGAATTTGGTTGTATTGTACCTGTTTCACCTAATGATGTATTATTATAGGCATTTTTAAATTCATAACCCACTGATTTATCAACTGAACAAACTAACATTTCAACGAATAAATATTTTTTATTATTTGTAGGTGTAGTTAATATTGTACTATTTCCTTTTGATGCAGTAATTTGAACTGAATTTGGTATTCCTTCTAAATTTCTCATTTGAGTTGCATATTTAGTAGGATTAGGAACAATAGTAATATTTAAACTAATATTTTCAGTTCTGAAAGAAACATAATAATCTATAACATCTTCCCCAGTATAATAATTTTTATACATAACATAAGGATTTAATATGGATATGGTATAAGGATTAGTTAGTCCTACTCTATAACAGTTTTGCAAAGAAGGATCGATGAAAGCTCCTAAATTAGAAGAATAACAAAATTTAACATTTTCAGTTGTTGTTCTCACAGTAAAGTCAACTTTTGTATAATTCAATCTGTCTTCACCATTTCTAAATATATATGCGAATAAATTAGCTGGTTTATCTATAGTTTGGAGATTATACATATCGTTTTGAATTTTTGTGAAACTTTTTTCAATAGCATATCCAAGTTTAAATATAATTTTAGTTTTAACTTGTCCAGTTAATTCTTTATTTCTAACAGTAATCAATGGATATATATATGTTGAATATTTTGTGAAAATTCCATTTTTATCTATTAACAAATTTTCATCATCAAATTCAACCAAAATATTTGGATTATGCCCATCAGTATCGTCTCTTTGAGCATTAAAACTAAAAATAAATTCACCATCTAAGCCAAGTTTAAACGTTAAAGTTTCTGAGGTACCTGGAGATAAGGATATTATAGAAATATCTCCTTGGTCTAAATTAGTTTTTTTAGTTGCGGCTGGATCAGTATAATATATATTTAATAATAAAGGTATTTTACATGTAACTTCAAGAACATCAATATGATATTTTGTTTGTTCTTTAATATAATATTCATTACCCTCGAATGGTTCCATATTATTTATAAAGTCGTACCAATTATTATCATTTAATTGGGTAGCTATTTTCATTGTATCAACTTCCCCGAAAATATTATCGATATGGAGAATTCTATCACCTTCAAATTGGTGGTAATTTAATATGTAATAATAAGGTTGGTCACAGGAAAGCATTTCTATGGCTGTGGGATTATTTGTAAGTCTTCCATCTGGATTTGCACTTACATAATATTGAATTGATTTTTTGGTATCGAAAAAACTTGCTTTAAATCTGAATTGTTCACCTAAATATTTTCTTTGAGTTGCAGTGAAAGAATCTGTTATTAAAATCATAGTAGTTGCTCCAAAATATTTTTCATTAATAACATCTTCATTCGTATAGACAAGCATTATATTTCCAGAGAATAATTCCTTTGGAGCACCACTAGATAAATAAAACATTTGCATTTCACGAGTATTAGAAAAAAGTAATACTTTACTTACATAATCTTCAGTATGGCCTCTTATTTCAAGCAAATCTAATACATATGGGACTAAAGTTAACGTTTCATCTTCATTATATCCATAATCTTGAGTATCAACCTTTTTACCGTTTATTCTTAAAGTAATATTAAGTGAAATTGATTCTTCACTAAATTCTTCATTTTTTATAGTATCTTCTTCACCTAATCCATACAAAACTTGTATAACCAATCTATTTTTACCGCTTCCACTTTTTAGATCATATGCACTAATTAATGCATCGTATCCATTTGTATCTTTTTGAGCTTCTCCAACACATACACTTGTACCTTGATTTACTGCATTATTTACCTCTCTAATCATATCTTCTTCACTCGCTGAATTAGAAACAAAAGTGCATCCTACTTTAGTTATTCTCATTCCAACTTCTACATCTGATTCTTGTTTTATTTTTAAACTTGCCACATATCCAATTGGACTTCTTCCAAAGTAATAAGATAAGTAATTACTTGTCGTATTTTTTATAAATAATTGTGTGATATAGTCATTTTTACCAGTAATTGTCCCTTCTATTTTTACCACTCCTTGAACTTTTCCAACTTTTCCACTTATAACATCGTATAAAATTTCCAATTTGGCATTATTTACTTGAACAGCATATATAAGTAAATCAAATTCTTCCCCTACATTATAATTAAAAGATTTAAAATCTATATAATGTATAATAACATTACTTGTAACAGAAGTAAATGTATTGACATAATCAGCTAGATTTTTATATTGACTTTCTGTTTTTTCAGTAAATGTACATAGAGAATAATCATCAAAACTACCTTTTCTTCCGACTAAAACAGTAACTCTGAAAGCTTCATTTAATATAGGTTTATCAAAAGTGACAATATTTTGAGTTTCATCAAAAGAGGCATGATAATCTTGTAAATGTATTTCGTAGTTAGTAAGTCCGATATGCTTTATAAAAATAGTATCATTTATTTGACCAATGAATTGAATTTCGGTTTCCATCAAATTATTACTTATGGGCTTTGTATAAAATTTATCTTCTTTTCTTAAAGTGAAGCTACCTAATTCCTCATGAGTATAAGCGTTTTTAATAAAATAATTAATATCATTTGTTGTTGAACGGCATAATTGCATTTGTAATAAAATATTTGTATTTGTGATTACTTCAGGTATAGATAATATAGTACTTTTTTCTCTATCTTCTTCCAATTTAACAATATTTCCAACACCTTCAATATTTCTTTCAGTTGTCTCATATCTATTTTCGGTAATTTCCAAAGAAATATATTCAGAAATATAATAAGGGCTTAAAGTCACATAATAATAATCTGCATAAGTTTTATAATTTTTTGGAGAAATTAAAGGATTTATAAATGTTAAAGAATAAGGAATATTAGCCCCTGTTCTAAAGCAATTTTCTAAAGAGACATCTATGGGCATACCCATGCTTGTACTATAACAGAATTTAATATTTTCAGCTTCCTCCTCTGATCCTTTTTTCATAGGTTTGACATTAATTACAACATCAGTGAAATTTTTTTTGTTATCTCCGAGAGGGAATTTATACACAAATTTATTATCTTGGGAATATAATTTACCTTCTATATTTTCTTTTTCATCGATCCATTGTGACTCTACACCATATCCTATTTTAAAAATGAATCTTGTTGCTGTATTACCATTATTAATTACTGATATACTTTCTGGAACAGTTAGTAGCCAACCTATTTGTAAAGCATTTTCAGTAACTTCATGTACAGCGTTATTTCCAAATCTAAATATTATATCTGGATTTTCTACTGGGTTAAATAATGAAATGGAATAATATAAATTACCTGACATAGCTTGATTTAAACCAATTGATATACTTTCTTTTGATTTTAAATTTTTTACAGCAATATCTCCTAATTTTAAGCCAGAAAATATTTGGCCTTCATAATTATAATATACATTGGCTAATAAAGGAGTATTACATTCAATTTCAACGACGTCAATATGTTGTGATTTACTCGGTAAAGAAATTTGGTAATTAGTTATATCTGTCATACTATTTTGGATTAAACTATCCCATTTTTCTGCATTTATTTCGTTGGCAATTCTTGCTCTTTTCATACTTCCAAAGACCATATCTAAATAAAGAATTCTTTCTTCTTCTGCTTTATTATAATTTAATATATAATAATATTTATTATTTGTTTCCGTACATGTGTTCATTTCTAAACTTAAGGGATAATTTAGAGTTCTACCTGTAGGATTATTACTAACAAAATATTCTATTTGAGAATCAGATTTATACATTTTTGTATGGAAACGATATTGATTTCCTAAAGATGAATGCTCTTGGCCACTAATATTTTCGCTTAAAAGTACTAATTTTGTTCCATGATATTTTTGTTCTGCTAGTTGTGGCTTTGTATATACTAACATTATGTTTCCTGTGAATAATAAAATTGGAGCATTTGTTTGTCCTGATTCATCTATATAATACATTTGCATTTCTAAATGTTGTGAATAAATAAGAACCTTTGATACATAATCTATTGAATCTTCTCCTCTAATTCGTTCTAAATCTACTATATAAGGCATTATTGATTTTTTATATTCTTCTTGTCTACCATATTCTTTTTGTTCCTCAAAATCTGTATGTTCTAAATAAGTATTTTCTCCTTTTCTTAAAAAAACAGTGAAACCTCCTACTGCAAATTGACCATTTGAAATTTTTATAACTAATTTTCTAGGTTTTTGTTCAGATGTATATGAATATTTAAATACATATTTATATAATTTTCCATTTATTGTACTTTTTCCTCCTATACAATAGGGATTTCTTGATTCTATAATATCTTCAACTGCCTCAACCATACTCATAGCATCTTCATTTTCATCAACAAAAGCACAATCAACACTTGAGAATCCATTAATAGTTTCTGAATCTAATTCTACAGTAAATGCACCTATTGGGACATCAAAAGTAGTTGTTGGTAAATATGAGAAATAATAAGTTAATTGAGATTCAGAAGCGGTACCTCTGGCATAAACATAATCACTATCTATATCATATTGTGTATTTATTTCTGTTATAGATTCTATTTTTATTTCTCCAACAGTACCAGTGATAATTTCTGTTAAAAATGACATTTTTGAATTTAATTGTTGTTCACTATAAACTAAAGCTTCAAATTTATCTCCAGCTTTTAATCCAACTTTACTGAAGTTTATAGTTATTGTTGTTTTTTCACTATATGATTCTTGTGTTTTATTATAGAAATTAATAGAACCATCAATAAATGAACATAAAGTAATTCCTTTTGAACTTAAACCACCAGATTCACTTACTAAAACAGTATATAACATTCTTTCATAATTATTTATAGGACTTTCAACTATTATTTGATTCAATTCTTGATTAAAAGTAATAGATTGACTTGATTTAACATTAGGAGAATAATTATTTCTTACCCCAGCATGTTTAACAAAAACATTAGTGCCAAAATTACCAGTTAATTGAACTTGATTTTCTAGTAAAATATTAGTAAATACTTTATAAAAGTTTTTAGTATTTGCAGAAATTGTTGTTTGTTCTACAACAGTTTTAGAATTATCATAAGCATTTATAACTTTCATTGTAATTTGGGTACTATCACATTGTTGTACTTGGAGGAAAATTGATACGTCTTTTTTTTCTGGAGCGGTTAGAATTGTATCGACTCCCCCTGTAGTATCTATCATAATTTTTTTTCCATATCCTTCAATATTTCTTTCATTTGTACTATAAGTATTAAGTTCTGGCTCTATTTGAATTTTTTCAGTTAAAACTACGGGTTTAAGGGAAACATAATAAGTTAAGGGTTCATCAATATCATAATCTTTATGCATTACAAATGGATTTAAGAATTTTAAAGTATAACTATTATCTTTGGAGACACGATAACAATTTTCAGCTGAAGGTAATATAGCACTACCAATATTCGTTCCATAGCAATATTTTACATTATCGCCGTCAATAGTTCCTTTTGTGATTAAATTAGCAAAAGTATAATTTAGTCTTTTTTCATCATTTGGGAAATTGAATACATACATATTTAATCTAGAACTATATTGGACATTTTCTGTATGGGTTTCCCAACTTCCTGTATTATATCCTACTTTAACTATAACTCTGGTCTCTGAATCCCCACCCCTTTCTTTCACAACAATAGGGTTTTTAGTAGTAAATGGCATACTTCTAATTAAAGTATTTTTATTTACAATTCTTTCATTTTGTCCGTCATCAACAATAACAAAAGGTAATTTTGTAGGATTGAAAATTTCTATAGTTAATTCTGGTAAAGCAATTCCAGAGGCAAAAGGTAAAGAAATACTTTTATAAGATTTTAAAGTAGCAATAGCAACATGACCATAATCTAATTCTGGTATAGAGGCTGTTTCATCTACATAGTAAAAGTTAAGTAATATAGGTATCTCACATTCTACTTTATACACATCCATATGTGTTTCAGATTCTTTTGGTAAAACATATTTACGAGTAGATACTTGAATTTCATTCATATCATCTTCAATCATTTCATCCCAAGTTATACTTGTAAAAGTGGGGGCAACTGAAAGAGATGTAATTTTACCATAAATTTGATCTATATATAAACTGGTTTGTTTTTCTGGTTTATTATAATTTAGAATTACATAATATGGGGTTCCACATTCAGTCATATTAATTGATAAAGGACTATTTTTTGAACGGCCATTTGGGTCATCACTTACATAATAATCTAATAAATAATTTGAAGGGAACAGTTTAACTTCATATTTAAATAATTCTGAAACTATCTCTTGTTGAGAAAAATCTCTTGTTAATAAAACCATATAATTTGCGTCATGATATTTTTGATGTACCATATTCGGATTAGTATATACAGACATTACATTTCCAGAAAATAATTTTTCTGGATAGGGTGTACTCTCTTCTACATAGTACATTTGTAATTCCCTAGTATAGGAATAAAATAAAATCCTAGATGCTGAATCTCTGAAATCAGAAATTACTACAGTGAATGGAATTAAAGAATATAATTCTTCTATTTTAACTTGTTGTTCCCCAACTGATAAAAATTTTTCAGTGGTTCTGATATATACTGATGCTTGGAATGATATTGCGCCTTTGGCCACTAAATAAATACCTAATTTTTTTTTTGTAGTATCATATTCTATGATACCATCAAATTTACCATTTTGATTAAAACTCCCAACACAAGTTGTATCTTCTGCAGTTGTTTGCCTGAGTTTTTCTTCTAATTCAGTATCTGTAGAAGAATCATCAACAAAAGTACAAAAAACTAGATTTTGTAGGGAAAGCTGATTAAAATTATTAAAATCTATTCTAAAAGCTCCTACTCTTGATGAGGGAATATTTGTGACTGTATATTTGAAAAAATGATTCAAAGTAGTTGCCTCTGAAGAAAATGAAGCATATTTGTAATCTGAATTAAGAGTATTTTTTATTTCAATTATTTCAGCTGAATTTATAGAGATAAACAAAAGGGAAAATAAAAGAAATATTACAAATTTATTATAAATGGAAAGCTTGAGGGCTTTCATCATTTTAAATATTTGTAAAAATGATATTTGAAATAAGTATTTAATTAAATTATTTAAATTATTAAATTAATAAATAATATATTTTGATCAAAT
>CAMUZC010000072.1 GCA_947165105.1 uncultured Lachnospiraceae bacterium
ATAGTATCAATTTTTCCACCATCTTGTAGATATTCTGAAAAGCACATTGCTGAATATCCTACTGCTGCACCTATTTCTAAGATGTTTTTTGGTTTTATTTCTGTTAATATTTTTGCAATTACTTCTAGTGTGTCATCCATTATGATTGGAATGTGTTCTTCTAATGCTTTTTCTTTTATTTTCATTAATTCATTTTTATTCATTTATATCATCCTTTTTAAATTATATTACCCAGCTATTATACTACATATTTTAATACTTTTCAATTTTTTATTTTACAAAATTTAAACAGAGTGGCTAATCCCGCTCTGTTTAAATTTATACTAAAAATTTTATCCAATCTTTCTTTTCTTAGCAGCAACAATATTTGCAATAATTACAAACACGACTGCAAAACCTATCATAATACCCATATCAACCATTAAAGGTTTTAAAGTTTCAAAATTAAATATTTCTAATTCAGCTACTGCATCATTTGTTTTAACATAATAATATGTTGGAAGTGCATGTGCAATTGTTTTAACTACATTTGGCAAGTATTCCATTGGAACAAAAACTCCACATAGGAAACTTGATCCTAATGCAACTACGTTAACAATTCCTGATACTGCATTTTTGTTAGAAACAATGCTTCCAAGCACAAACGCTAGTGCAGTTGCACTTATTGTAAATACAAATGAGTTTGCTACAAACACAGCTCCGTGTTTACTTAGCATTATGTCACTTCCTAACAATACGAATCCTGCAGCTACATATAAAGCCCATACAATTATTGCATAAACGCAATTTGATAATAGCAATTCCCTATTATGTTTTTTATAATTCATAGAACTTATTACTGTTCTCTTGCGAATTTTTGTGCTATTAAATACAGATAATATTAAACATATTATATAAATTAAACATGCTAAAATACTATAACTTGCAAAATTGAAATAGAAAGATGCTCTGCTTAAACTTGCTGTATCTAATTTTGAAGTTATTTCTGCCTTTGCCTTTTTTGATAAAGTCTCATTTACTTTTTCAATTAATTCATCTTCAGATTCTATATTTTTTTGATATGTGTTTGCTACACTAATATATCTTTTTATTATCATTTCAGCATATTCTGAGCTGTAATTTCCTGTACGTTTTATTTCCAATTCTGGTGCATTTCCGGCCATGAAATCATTATGATAATTTTCTGGAATATATATAATGTAAGCTGCATCATCATAAAATAATGCATCATTTCTAGCTTCTTCATTATCAGCAATTTCTGGTGTTGTACTATTTTCTTTTATATATTTAATAAAGTCTTTTGTAATACCTATTTCTTCATCTCGGTTTACTATTAATATACTTGGTTTTGACGCTGTAAACTCTGTTACTGATTTATTAGCATTCATATTTAATCCACCGAAAAGTAGTAATAAAGCAGTATAGAATATTACTATTCCCTTATTTTTCTTTAATATTTTTAAAAATGTTTTAAATACTCTCATATTTTTGCCTCCTTAAACTAAAGAATGAAATTACTATTAATGCGAAAGCAAAAATTAACAAACTAGCAATATTAAAGTAATATCTATCTAATGTGTCATAATAATATAATGAATAAAATCCGTCTGTAATCATGTTAGCTGGATTCAATTTATTAATAATAGGTACATTTTTGTCTATTACATATTTCATTGTTACACCCATCATTCCAGCTAAAAAACAGCCAAACATAGTTATTCCAATTAATATTCCAGTCTTAGCATTATCACTTGCTTTAAATAGTGATGCAACAGCTACTCCCATTGTTAAGCCAGTAAAACTTCCTACCATTGCAAGCAATATTATTAAACCTATATTATTTCCATAGTCAACTTTTAATACAAATACTGTATATGCAAATAGCAGCGCTAATCCTACTAATTGAGTAACGTATCCTGCAAGTAAACTACTTAATAAAAGCTTTGCTTTTTTTATCGGAGATACAGATATTCTTTTTCCTTGATTTGTCATATTAGCTAAGTTTTGGTTTAACGCTACCATTCCTAATATTCCACCATATAAACAAGTCATTGCTATTAATGTATAAAATTCTATCATCATATAGTCTAAATTCTTATTCGAAGTATTTTTTAATTTTACTTCATCATTTTGTACTTGTTCATACGCTTTTTGAATAATTGCTTGTGTGTCTATGCTTATATCAGTATTTTCTTCTTCATTACTACTTGCTGATAACATTTTTGTTTTAATCTCTTGTTCGACAATATTATTAATCATATTACTTTTTTGAGCAATTTCTTCAACCACATATTTAAAAATAGTTTGATTTATTCCATTTTTAACAAATGTAAGCTTTGGCTCATCTCCCTCAAGTTTCATATACCCTGCTATTTTATCATCTTCAAGCAGTTTTTTAGCCTCATCTTCTGAAACATATTTTGTATTAAACATATGATCTTCACTTGATTCATCACTTAGTTGTTTAAAAACTGTTTTATATGCTTCATTGCTTTCAAAATCATCGTTTTTAACAATTGCAATATCTATTGCATCAAATGTTTCTGTTTTAGATATATTTGAAAAGGCCAAATGAAATAATGTTCCTAAAATAATCGGAAAAGCAAATGTCCAAAATATTAACATTTTATTTCTGAAGAGAGTTTTTAACGAATATTTAAAATTATGTATAAACATTAGTCTCTAAGCTCCTTTCCGGTTAATTCAAGGAATACATCATTAAGTGTAGGTCTTTCTGAATATATTTTATTATAATTAATACTCTCTTTTTTCAAATAATCTATCATATCAACTAGATTATTTTTTCCTTCAATATATGTAACCAATAATGTGTTTCCATCATATGTTACTTCGTCAACATTACCTTTTGATTTAATGTCATCAATATATTTCTTATCTAGATTATTAACTTCTACTGTAACTTTTTCTTCTATTCTAGCTAATTCCTTTAACTCGTCTGTTGTTCCTGATGCAAGAATTGCACCTTTGTCTAAGATAATTACTCTATCACATAGTAATTCTACTTCTTCCATATAATGTGTTGTGTATACTATTGTTGCTCCATTATCTCTTAATTTCTTTATTCCATCTAGAATGTTGTTTCTACTTTGTGGATCTACTGCTACTGTTGGCTCATCAAAGAAAATAAGTTCTGGTTTATGTGCGATTCCACATGCAATATTAAGTCTTCTTAATAAACCTCCTGATAATTTTTTTGGATAGAATTTTTTGAAATCTTTTAATCCAACCAATTCGATAGCGTCTTCAACATATTTTTTTCTAGTATCTTTATTTTTTATATATAATCCGCAGAAATAATCTATGTTTTCATATACAGTTAATTCGTCAAATACTGATACATCTTGAAAAACAACACCAATTTTTGATTTAATATTATAAGAGTCCGGTTTCATTTCTTTGCCAAAAATTTTTATTGTACCTTTATTATAATTCAATAATGACAATATACAATTTATTGTTGTAGATTTTCCGCTTCCATTTGGTCCTAATAGACCTAATATTTCTCCTTTATGTACTTCAAATGATAAATCATCTATTGCTTTTATTTCCTTATATTGTTTTACTAAGTTTTTAATCTCGATGATATTTTCCATTTATAATCCTCCTTTTATAAGTCATTTTATAACCGAATTATATATTATTCTATTATTTTTGTAAAGTTTTCTCAAAAAGGAGAATGACAGTACGTCATTCTCCTTTTTGTTTAATAATGATTGTAACAATACTTTTCTATTCCATCTACTATTTTGGAAGAAATTCTTGTTGCTTTTTCGTCAATACTCAATGCATTAATTGTATAAAGCTCAGTAAATATATACTCAATGTAATTCTTATATATATCCAACTTTTCCTTATCATCTTCTGCATCTTTACTCGACTTTAATTCATCATATAAGCATTTTCTGGTCTTTTTTAAGTTTGGTATTTTATTACACCATTTCTTGAGAAAATCTTCCATGTCTGAAATAAGCTTAGATTGTTTTAATTCCGTATCGTTTAAATCCTGATAACGAAAATAAATAAGCCGTATTTCCATCTCAGCAAGTTGGTATTTGTTTAATGCAATCATCATATCCCCTCCATAAAATATTTTGAATGGATTTCTTCTGACCCTGCTTCTTGTGTTTTTACACAATTTATAGTGTGATTTTACCACATTTTTTTACTTTCTGCAAGAAATTTGTTTTCTATTAAATGCGTTTAATTCAATTCTTTTAAATTTTCAAATACACCATTAATTTTTTCATTTTTCTTTTTCATATTAATAGGCCTTAACTCTCTACTTGTAAAGCAATGTTTTGTCCAGGCCTCAATAACAACATCACCTGTTTTTTCATTAATAACATCATATGTTACTGTCATTCTTACCCCATTATATTCAGTGATTCTTGGTGTAATTAAAATTGTATCCCCACTTGTAACATGATGCTTGTATTTGCAATTAAGCTCTAATGTAGGAATTGTATACCCTTGACTTTCTATATATTCCATTGATATATCTAAAGCTTCTAACCATCTACTTCTTGCTTCTTCTAAAAATCTTATATAGTTTGAATGATGAACAACTCCCATCTTATCTGTTTCGTAATAGTTGATTATTCTTTTATATGTAAAATTCATAATTTTACCTCCATTTCTCTGCCTGGAATATATTATCATATATTTTTTTATTTATCAAATATTTCTTCAATATTAGTAATTTCAATTATCTCTTGAATCGGAATTTCTTTTTTATCTTCAAACACAATAAGCTGCTTAATTTGATCAATCTTTCTTACTTTTCCTGCAACCGTTACATATTTACCACCTTTTTTTCTTGAATCCGGAATAAAATATGTAATCTTAACTTCTGGTTTTAAATTTAATTTTTCTTGGATTTCTAAGATTTTTTCATTCAAAATCATTTTCAAACCTTCTGCTAATTCTTTTCTTTCATTCGTTAATCTTGCCGTTTCTTTTACTTGATCATCATATCCGAGTAAGAGCTGCAAATGGTGCAAACTGTGCAGACCTTGCTTCTAAAGACATTTGTGGATGTTTTTTTGAAACATGATGTGACATGTTTATAATATCGTCATATTCTCCATTATATTTAAATTTCACAGTTTACAGCTCCTTTCCTTTTTATTCCTTATGACCGCCAATTTGTCTATTTCTTTCAATAGTTGTACCACCTTCTTGTAAATTCATTCCTTTAATTATTGCATTTTTCCCATATTTTCTTTTTATATTTATCATGGCTTTTTGAATTTCCTTCTCAGCATGTTCTTTTTCTCTTTTTTTATCTACCTCTTCATAGTTTGTAAATAAATCAACTTGTTCATATATTTCCTCTTTTTGTGCCAAATCTTCATTTACAACATTATTAGCAGTAACGTTAATCCTTCTTACTAATAACTGTGGATTAATAATTCTATCAAAAAGTTCCATTACAGCATCTATTATTATTTTAGTAGATGAAGTTTTGTGATCTATATTTACAGTTCCATGTGCATGTTTAGGTATAGTTCTTCCATATCGATCAAGAGTTACTTCTCCATCATAAGAATCACTTATCTTCTTATTCATTAAATTTTCTATGTCATATCCAATCGTTAAAACTAATTGACTTGTTACCAATCTTTTTTCTACTAATTCAAGTGTAAGCAATTCTGTCATCTCTTTTACAATAAGTCTTGTTTTTTCACAATTATATGGACAATGTAGAACTTGTCCTGAGCTAAGACTGTTAGAAATTGGCTTGTACGCTTTTATACTTTGAATTGTTGTAGGTTCCCATCCCCAACTATGATCTATTAATAGCTCTGCATTTATGCCAAACAGTTTATATAACAATTCTTCATTTTCGACTGACATTCTGGCAACATCACCCATTGTGAACATTCTATGTTTCTCTAATCTTGTAGCAATACCTTTTCCAACTCTCCAAAAATCAGTTATAGGTCTATGATTCCATAAGTATTTTCTATATGTCATTTCATCTAATCCTGCTATTCTAACGCCATTTTTATCTGGTTCAACATGTTTTGCAACGATATCCATTGCCACTTTGCATAAATATAAATTTGTACCAATCCCAGCGGTTGCAGTAATTCCAGTCGTTTGATACACATCTTTTAACACTTTAGTTACTAGTTCTCTAGCTGTCATTTTATAATATTTCAAATATTTTGTGACATCACAAAAAACTTCATCTACAGAATATGCATATATATCTTCTGAAGAAAAATATTTTAAATATATATTGTAAATATTGGTACTATATTTCATATAGTATGCCATTCTTGGTGGTGCAATTATATAATCTAATTCTAAATCTTTGTTATTTTTTAATTCTATTGCATTGTATGTTTTACCTACAAAAGTTTGTCTTGGTGCATTTCTTTTTCTCTCTGCATTTATTTGTTTTACTTTTTGAATTACTTCAAACAACCTTGCCCTTCCAGGAATTCCATACGCTTTTAAAGAAGGACTTACTGCAAGACAAATTGTTTTTTCAGTTCTACTACTATCTGCTACAACTAAATTAGTTGTAAGTGGGTCTAACCCGCGTTCCTGACACTCAACGGATGCATAAAAGCTTTTTAAATCTATTGAAATATATATTTTTTGTTCTCCATTATTGTCTTGCATTAATCCACCTCTTTTCTTTACTTAGTAATTCATATTATAGAACATTTGTTTTGAAAAGTCAATCCCTTTTTCATTGACATTTTTTGACATTTCTTGTATCAAATTGTTCTGTCCGGAACGCCTCTAAGAACATCTAATGGTGTCTCAAAGATGAGACAAAAAAAGACCGTCCCCAAATGTCTCACAAAAAAAGTTGAAGCCGCACCGCGACTTCAACTTTACCTAAGCTATAGTAACCACCTTATTTTCCTTCAAACTTTCCTTAACATCAATAACTCTCTGATTTGAAGAACCTCTCCACTTCAAAGTAAAATCATGTAATTCATCCTTATACTGACCATCAACCAAAACATCAATATAATTCATAACCTCTTTATCCTTCAAATCCTCATCAAACTTAAACCCTGACCACGCCCAAATACTTTTATCTGGATATCTTTCTTTAAAAGCTTTTGCAAGCTTTGTTGTACCTTCAATATTATTAGGATGCATTGGCTCTCCACCTAAAATTGATAATCCTTTTATATGACCTTCTTTGCACAAATCTAATACTTCATCTATAGTCTTTTGATTAAATTCTTGTCCTGCATTAAAATCCCATGTATTAGGATTAAAGCAATTCTTACAATGAAAAGCACAGCCTTGCATAAATATTGATACCCTAACTCCAGGTCCGTTTGAAATATCCATTTTTCTAATTAAATTGTATCTCATATTTATCGCCGCCTTTTCTTTTTAGTATATCTAATTAAACATAATAACCCCAAATCTTCAGAGTAGCCAAAATCTTAGAACTATGTAGGCTACATGGTTCTAAGATTTTGGCGGACTCATTATAACTGAATCTATTTTGTTGCTACTTTATTATCTATATGTAAAACTCTTTCCTTAATCTCTTGTGTTCTACCCTTATTCCAGAAATTGCTTCCAATATAACCACATGTTCTTCTTGCAACATTTAATGTATCATGGTTTCTATTTCCACAATTTGGGCAATACCATTCTAAATCATCATCTATTAGAATTTCTCCAGTGTAACCACATTGTTGACAATAGTCTGATTTTGTATTCATTTCTGCATACATAATATTGTCATAGATAAATTTAATTACTCCAATAACTGCATCTAAGTTGTCTTGTAAGTTAGCAGTTTCAACATATGAAATAGCTCCACCAGGACTTAATTTTTGGAAATCACTTTCTAATTTTAGTTTAGAGAAAGCATCAATTTCTTCAAATACAGGAACATGATATGAATTTGTAATGTATGATCTATCTGTGATTCCTTTGATTTTTCCAAATCTTTGTTGTAAACATTTAGCAAATTTATATGTTGTAGATTCAATTGGTG
>CAMUZC010000073.1 GCA_947165105.1 uncultured Lachnospiraceae bacterium
AATTATTTTCCAATAAACATTTGTACATAAACTTTTCCATATCTAGGACTTGAAACAACAGCTAAACCTGTATAGTTATAACTACTATTTAATATATTAGCTCTATGACCAGGTGAATTCATCCAAGCAGTTACAGCACCAGAATTACTTGAATTTCCAGCAATGTTTTCGCCAGCAGTTTTATACGTAATTCCAAAATTTTTCATCATGTTAAATGGAGTTCCATATGTAGGAGAATTATGGTCAAAGTAATTGTTATTAACCATATCTTGAGCTTTAATTCTTGCAACACGTTGTAATTCGCCATCTACTTTTAATGCTGCAAGACCATTGTTTGCACGTTGTTGATTTATTAAATTAAATGTTTCTAATTCATCAGCTGTTAGAGAAGATGTATTATACTGTGAAGTTCCAGAACCAGAATTATTATCAGTACCTTTATTAGTTGAAGTGCCACTTGAAGTACCCGAACTATTTGGATAAATTGGTTTAACATACTTTTGACTAACAGCACCAACAAAATCTCCTTCAACTTGAACAATATACCAATTTCCAACACCAGCAAAAATTCGGATATATTGGTTTCTATTAACAGTAGCAACAACAGGATAACCTGTTCCTGGTCCACTTCTGACATTTAATCTGTCTGCTGTAACTAATCCAGTAGAAAAATCTAATTTATAATAATGTTGCATACCGAAAGAAGTAGTACATACAAATATTAGTATAAAAGATATTGCTATTGTAGATAAAATAATTGCTTTTTTCTTTGTGAATTTAAAAATCTTCATATTTTCATAAACCTCCGTTTTTTATTGAATATATGCGAACAAAGAAAAAGTATGTATTGAAATTTTAAAATAGGTAAGGAACACAGCTAAATGGAAAACTTAAGAATGAGACAAAAAAAGACCGCAAAAAAATGTTTCAAACAAAAAAATCATAAATACCCATTGAAAACACTAATTGATACTGATATAATGAAGTCGAGCAATGTCGAAATAAGGGGGAAACAGTTGTAATGGGTAATAATAAAAGAAAGAAAAAAGTGCAAATAAAACTATGGAAGTTGGTTGTTTTTATTGCGATTATTATTGCAGGTATAATACTTCTATCAAATAAAAATGGAAAAAGTGATGTAAAAAATGTAAATAACAATAATGGAAATAATACAGAAACAGTACAAGCCAATGTACCTGAGGATTCAACAACAAGTGTGTCTTTAGTTATGGTGGGTGATAACTTAATTCACAGTAGTATTTATAAAGATGCAAAGAGATTAGCAGGTGGAAATGGTTATGACTTTAAACCAATTATTGAATACATTAAAGAAAAAGTTCAAAATTATGATTTAGCATATTATAATCAAGAAACTGTTTTAGGAGGCTCAGAACTTGGAGTTTCAGATTATCCTACATTTAATTCACCTCAAGAAGCAGGGGATGCGATGTTAGATGCTGGATTTAATTTGGTAAGCTTAGCTACAAATCATACAATGGATAGAGGAGAAAAAGCAATTTTAGCATCTAATGAATATTGGAAAAAACATGAAAATGAGGCTTTGGCAGTAGGAACTTATTCTTCAGAAGAAGAAAGAAATAAAGTTCAAATTAGAGAAAAAAATGGAATCAAATATGCAATGTTAAGTTACACATATGGAACAAATGGAATTTCAGTTCCAAATGGAAAAGAATATTTGGTTAATGTATGGCCAACAAATTTAAGTATAAATGATCCAAGTAGAGATAAAGAATACCAAGCATATAAAGAACAAGTAAAAAAAGACATAGAAGCTGTAAGAAACCAAGTTGATGTTTTAATGGTTGCAATGCACTGGGGAGTAGAATACACTCACAATCCAACAGAATATGAAAAAGATTCAGCTAAGTTTTTAGCAGATAATAATGTAGATATTGTAATTGGTGCTCATCCACATGTTATTCAACCTGTTACTTGGATAGATGATACGTTAGTAATTTATTCATTAGGAAACTTTGTTTCAGCACAATTGCAAGATCAAAATTATAATAAAATGGTAGGGTTAATGACATCAGTTAATATTACAAAAACAGTAAAAGATGGAAAGACTGATATAAAAATTGATGATGTTAAAAACGAATTAATATTTACATATTATAATAAAAATTCATGGAGTAATTTTAAGGTAATACCATTTAGTAATGAAAATATAGGTAAATATTTACCAAATTACAAGAGCGTATATGAAACATATAAAAAAGTTGTTCAAAAATTAGATGAAAATATGGTAGTAGTACCAGCATATGAGTAATAAAACAAAAAACAAAAGACGAGGTGTTCAATTTAGTGAAATTATTTGACAAATTAAAAACAAAAATAAAACTAGCAACAAATAAGGTAAAAGGAAAAAAGTACGTAGCCATACAAAAAACAGTAGCAGATTTAACTTATAAAGAAGCATTAAAAGAGTATAACAAAAAAATTGATGCTATATTTGAAAGTGAAGGAAACTTTGTAGGAAGAAATAAGGATTTAATTCAAAAGGTTGTGTTTGAATGTAAAGATAATGATTTTGCACTATATTATCTTCAAGAAATAGTGCAAAATATGGAAATCTCTAAAGGAATAAAAATGGATTTTATTCAATCATTTTTTTCAAACTACGATGATAATGAATTGTGTAAATTAATAAAAATGGATGATAGTGAATTTGATCCACAATATAAAACACAAATAGTAAGAAATACTCCTGAAAGTTTTTCAGAAGACACAATTATAAAATATTTTGATTATACTAATATTGACCATGACTATATCAACAGAGTTATGAAATGCTTATCTTTGGATGGTAAAATAAAAATATTAAATCAACTGAAAGATGATAAATTTAAAGAAAAAATCTTAATAGAAGAAACAGAAAAACTAGATTTTATTCAAGCTAAAAAAGTTTATGAAAAAATTCCTATTTTAGATTATAAACAAATTGAAAAATTCTATGTAAAAAGAATACAAACTGTAGGCCAATCGGAAGCTTTAAATATCATAAATGAATTAGATTTTATTTCACCAAGCCTAGCTACAGTTCTCGATGAAAAATTAGATAATAAAAATCCAGATGATGTAATAAATTACATTAACAATAATGATGTAAAAAAAGGTGGCATAATTTATTTAAGTAGAAAATTCGATTTTGACGAAAAAATGAAAGTTTTTGAAAATCTTG
This sequence comes from uncultured Lachnospiraceae bacterium, assembly GCA_947165105.1. The sequence continues at coordinate 3,203 of CAMUZC010000073.1, forward strand.
AAAAAGTTGAAGATAGAAAAAACGCTATAACAATCTTTGAAAGAGATGTAGATAAAAAGAATTTTATCAAAATGGTAAAAAACGAACAAGACCCAGATGTAAAAAATGAATTACTTAGTAATATGTTGCTTTTACTCAAAGATAAAAGAAAAGTTCTTACTAAAGTAGAAATTGATCAATTAGTATAGAAATAATTAAAAAAATATGTTATAATATTAATCACGTAACTTTTATTAAAGGTTACGTGATTAAATGTATTTAAAGATTTGTCAAAAGAGAGAATATATAAATAAATTAAAGAGTTTAATAAAATTTTGAAAATAAGAGGTGGAAAAAATGGGGAAAAAAGTAGCTTTTGTTTCTCTTGGGTGCAAAGTTAATCAATATGAAACAAATGCAATGTCACAGGAGTTTATTCAAGCAGGGTATGAAGTAGTTGAATTTACTGATGTTGCAGATGTATACATCGTAAATACTTGCACAGTTACAAATATCGCTGATAGAAAATCAAGACAGATGCTAAGACGTGTTAAAGAAATAAATCCAGAAGCGGTTTTAGTTGCAACTGGATGTTATGCTCAAGTTGGAAAAGAAGAACTAGAAAAAATTGAAGATATAGATATGATAATTGGAAATAATGAAAAGAAGGATATTGTAGAAATAATTCAGGATTATCAAAATGAAAAAAACGCAATAATAACAGATGTAATGCATCAAAAAGAATATGTTGAATTTGGAACAACAACATACACTGAAAAGACAAGAGCTGTTGTTAAAATTCAAGATGGATGTGACAGATTTTGTTCATATTGTATAATTCCATATGCCAGAGGAAGAGTAAGAAGTAGAAAGCCTGAAAATGTTGTAACAGAAGTTGAACAAATTGTGGATAAAGGCATTAAAGAAATAGTTATTACAGGAATTCATATTGCTTCTTATGGAAAAGATTTTAGAAATGAAATAGGATTAATAGATTTATTAGAAGAATTAAACAAAATTAAAGGATTGAAAAGAATTCGTTTAGGTTCAATTGAACCCACAATAATTACAGAAGAATTTGTTTCAAGATTATCTAAACTTGAAAAAATATGTGATCATTTTCATTTGTCATTACAAAGTGGATGTAATGAAACATTAAAAAGAATGAATAGAAGATATACTTGTGAAGAGTTTGAAAATGGCACAAAGCTTCTTAGAAAAGCATTCCCTAATGCAGCTTTAACAACAGATGTAATAGTGGGATTTCCTGGAGAAACAGATGAAGAGTTTAATGCAACCTGTGAATTTCTTAAAAAAATTGCTTTTTATAAAATGCATATTTTCAAGTATTCTCAAAGAAAAGGAACAAAGGCTGCTGTTATGCCAAATCAAATTGATGGATCAATTAAAGAACAAAGAAGTAAAGTACTTTTAAACTTATCAGATGAAAATGAGGAAATGTATAATTCTGAGTATGTTGGCAAAACTGTAGAGGTTTTGTTTGAGGAAAAGGATGGAGAGTTTTTTAAGGGACACACAACAAATTATATTGAAGTCTGGGCTAAGGGCGAAGGATTAGAAAATATAATTAGAATGGTTGATATTAAGGAAAGTTGTTGTGGACATTTGATTGGTGTTCTGACTATTGCAAATGATTAAAGTTTGATATATAATTATGAAAGAATTTGATTGATAGAAGAAGGAGATATAATGGAAAGCTTAAATTTAAAAGATACATATTTAAAATTTTTTGAAAGTAAAGGACATAAGGTAATTCCTAGTAGCCCAGTAATTCCAGAAAATGATCCTACAGTATTATTTAATACAGCTGGAATGCAACCACTAGTACCATATTTGAAAGGTGAGCCACACCCAGAAGGAACTAGATTAACTGATGTTCAAAAATGTTTTAGAACAAATGATTTGGATGAAGTAGGGGACAAAACACACCATACATTTTTTGAAATGCTTGGAAACTGGTCTTTAGGGGATTATTTCAAAAAAGAATCAATTGAGTGGAGTTTTGAATTATTAACAAAACATTTAAATATTCCAGTAGAAAAATTGGCTGTAACAGTATTCAGAGGAAATGATATGATTTCAGCAGATAATGAAGCAGCAAATTTATGGATGGAGCAAGGTATTCCAGAAGAAAGAATTGCATTCTTAGGGGAAGATGACAACTGGTGGCCAAATATGGAAGCTACAGGACCTTGTGGTTCAGATACTGAAATTTTTTATTGGAGAAGTAATGAAGAAGTTCCAGTAAAATTTGACCCTGAAAATGAAAATTGGGTTGAAATTTGGAACAACGTATTTATGCAATATATGCACAATCCAGATGGTACATTTACTCAACTTAAAAATAAAAATGTAGATACAGGAATGGGCGTAGAAAGAGTTACAGCAATTTTAGAAGGACAAACTGATAATTATAAATCATCAATCTGGAAAGATATAATTGCTAAAATAGAAGAAGTATCAGGAAAAAATTATGATGATGAAAAATATACAAGATTTATTAGAATTATTGCAGACCATATAAGAGCTGTCGTAATAATCTTAGGTGATGACGCAAAAATTATGCCATCAAATAAAGACCAAGGTTATATTTTAAGAAGATTAATCAGAAGAATGATAAGATTTGCTAAACAAATTGATATTCAAATTGATTCTGATTGGGAACAAGAACTTGCCAGATTAGTTATAAATGAATATAAAGCATATTACAAAGAATTAGAAAGAAATGAACAATTTATACTAGATGCACTAAAAAATGAGAAAGTAAAATTCAACAGAACACTTGAAAAAGGATTAAGAGAATTTGAAAAAATTACAAAGAATATTCAAACAAGTACGATAGATAAAGACACAGCATTTAAATTGTATGATACTTATGGATTCCCAATAGAACTTACAGAAGAGCTTGCAAAAGAACAAGGGTTAAATGTTGATATGGATGGATTCAAAGCAAAGTTTGAAGAACATCAAGCAAAATCAAGAGCTGGTTCTGAACAAAAATTCAAAGGTGGATTGGCTTCAACAGGAGAAATGGAAACAAAATATCATACTGCAACACACCTTTTAAACGCTGCATTAAAAGTAGTTTTAGGAGCTCATGTTCATCAAAGAGGAAGTAATATAACAGCAGAAAGAATGAGATTTGACTTTACTCAAGATGAGAAAATGACAGATGAGCAGAAGAAACAAGCAGAAGACCTAGTAAATGAATACATCAAAATGGCAATTCCAGTTGAAAAACTTGAAATGCCAAAAGAAGAAGCTGTAAAAATGGGAGCAGAATGTCAGTTCATTGAAAGATATCCAGATATTGTTACAGTATATAAAATAGGAGATGTATCTCTTGAAATTTGCGGTGGACCTCACGTATCAAATACATCTGAGTTGGGTACATTTAAAATTAAGAAAGAAGAAGCAAGTTCAGCAGGAGTTAGAAGAATTAAGGCTATTTTAGAGTAGGAGGATTTTATGGAAGATTGTATTTTTTGTAAGATAATTAAGGGAGAAATTCCTTCAGAAAAAGTGTATGAAGATGACGAAATATTGGCATTTAAGGATATTAATCCAGCAGCACCAATTCATGTTTTAGTAATACCTAAGAAACATATTGAATCTTTATTAAAATTAGAAGAAACTGATTATGAATTAGTTGGAAAAATTCAAAAAGTAATTAATAAATTAGCAAAAGATTTAAATATCGAAGAAGAAGGATTCAGAGTTATAGTAAACTGTGGAAAAGACGCAGGACAAGAAGTAATGCATTTACATTATCATTTATTGGCAGGAAGAAAATTAGGAAGTAAAATTGTTGGATAATAAATAAAACGGAGGAAAAAATATGTATAATAAAGTTCTAAGTGGAGTATTAATTGTTCTATTAATTGCAATAATTGGAACACTAGGCTATTTAGGATACGGATATTTTACAAAATATAATAACGAAAAAGATGCTGAAAAATATTTAGAAGAAGAATTTGATGCGATGATAGTTGATTTGAATCAAAATAAACAAGAAGAGCAAACTCCAGATCAACAGGAAAAGCCAGAGAACAATGCAAATCAAGGAGGGGGAAGCAACTATCAAAATGGTGGTACATCAAATTCAGGATATTACAAAGGATTTAGGGTCGCTGGAAAACTAGAAATGCCAACAATAGGAAAACAATTTCCAATTTTAGATGAATCTGAAAATGCAAGAGCAATCGAAATTTCAGTTCTAAAGATTTATGGACCTGACTTAAATACACCAGGAAATGTAGTAATTGCGGGACATAACTATAATAATGGAACGTTTTTCAGTAGAAACAAAAACTTAAATGTAGGGGATAAGATATATATTACAGATCTTACAGGAAATAGAAAGCAGTATACAATTTTTAATAAATATTATACACCAGAATCAGATAATTCATATTTCAATAGACCAACAGATGGTCAAACAGAGGTAACATTGTATACATGCGATGCTACTGGTGCAAATAGATTAATTGTATGTGCTAGGGCAGATTAAAAGAATAACCATAAAAAATAATAGCAAAAAATTAAACTAAACTATTGACAAAAATATAAAGATGGGGTAAAATTATAAATGCATTGCGATAAGTATGCTTATGGTGGATGTAGCTCAGTTGGTTAGAGCGCTGGATTGTGGTCCCAGAGGTCGTGGGTTCGAGACCCATCTTCCACCCCATCAAAATAATTTAATACATTGGGCTGTAGCCAAGCGGTAAGGCATCAGACTTTGACTCTGACATGCGCTAGTTCGAATCTAGCC
>CAMUZC010000074.1 GCA_947165105.1 uncultured Lachnospiraceae bacterium
TAATTATAATTATTGTGATTATGGCAATAGTAATTGGAATCTTATCATGGTTATTAATTTCTGGAAAAGATATTACAACTCTTTTCGATGATGTAAAACAATCATTAAATCTTTCATCAGAAAAAAAAGCTGATGAGAAAAAAGATAACGTAAAAGGCGAAGAAGAAGATAAAAAAGAAGATATTTCAGGCAAAGGTGGAGACGATAATGATGTTTCAAGCAACACTAATTTAAAGGATTCATTTAAAGTAAAATATAATACAAGAGGAGTAAGAAATATAACAGTAGGTGGAGCAAGTTTTGTATGTAATGAAGATGTTCCTGAAATTTCAGGAATAAGTTCAGCAGCTGCAAATAAAATGGAGAAGTACTTAACAGATTGGTATGCCAGAGTTTGGGTAGATATAAATGAACAAACAGAAGATGATTATATAAAAGAACTGTTAAGTAATATGGATTATGATATTGGTTTTCATCAATCATATGAAGTAATCTATTTAACAAACAAATTAGTAACTTTTAAATATACATTTGACGGAGGTCTTGGAGGCGTAAGCTGGGGAAATACTAGTGGAGTTTCATTCGATTTAGAAACTGGTGATGTAATAGAGATTAAGAATCTAGTTACATCAAAACAAAAATATATTGAAGCATGTAAGGAATATGTTTATGATGAGCTTAAAAAAGACTCAAGATATCAAGAAGTATTAGAAATGCACGGAAATGAGTATGAAGGTATAATAAATTCAGCAATTGAAAAATTAGATGGATATTTAGTTGAAGATGGAATAGTTTGTGTTGAACTTCCAAAATATGAAATAGCAAGTGGTGCATCTGGAGAATTTAGGTTTACAATTCCTTACAGTTTAGTTAAAGATTATATTGATAATAAGTATTTAGAAAACAATTCTAATAATACAAGCCCAAAAGAAGGATATACAACTAAGGAATTAGAAAAAATGGCATTAGACTATTATGAAGCAAAAAATGGTTATAGACCAGAGTATGTTGCTTCACAAGTAAATGATGATGGTATTGTTGCTATTCAATTATATGACGTTTTTACAGATCATATTAGTACATCAGATTGGTACTCAGTTGATCCTAAAACAGCCGTTGGCGAAAATATTATGGGAGAAAAAATTGATTTAAAAACAAAACCAGCAAGAGAAAATTAAATAAAAGAATTCCGAGTTAGAAAAAACTCGGAATTTTTTTGAGTTTAATGAACCACAATTAAAATTGGATTGTCTAAAGCATGTAAGAATAAATTATAAGGGCAATATCTATGATCTAGAGTGTATTCCTTTTTTTCTATAATAATTTATCTTCCTGCTTGTATTATTCATTACAAAATTAGCTCAAATCGTTTATTTTGCTTATATTGTAGACAAAATAATGAACTCCACAACATGTAGTATTGAAAATTATTAAATATATGTTTATAATTTATTTAATGATATACTTTTAAATCAGATTATAAAAAATTTTTTAATATAAGTGATCCAAAGACGAAATATTACTGTCTAATATGTATAAGCAGGAAAAATAGAGGATAAGGAGAGAAAAAATGAATCTAGTAGAAGAAGCAAAATTAGGTAATAACGAAGCTTTTGAGCAATTAATTGAAGCAAACAAATTAAAGATGTATAAAGTTGCAAAATCTATTTTGAAAAATGAAGATGATGTTTGTGATGCTATTCAAAATGCTTTAATGAGTGCGTATACTAATTTAAACAAACTTCAAAACAATCAATTTTTTTCAACATGGCTAATAAGAATTTTAATAAATAAATCATATGATATTGCAAATAAAAATCAAAGATTGTATACGAATGTAACTGATATAGATGAATACAACACAAATGATAACTTGAAATCATATGACAGCTATGCTTCAGAATCATTAGTTGAAAATGTTTTAACTAAAATAGATGATGATTTAAAGACAATAACTGTTCTATATTACTACAATGACTACTCAGTAAATGAAATTGCAATGATTTTGGATATTCCGGAAGGAACAGTTAAATCAAGATTATCAAGAGCAAGAAGCAAAATTTATGAAATTATAAAAAGTGAGGAGGATGTTTTATGAACAGATTAACAGATGAGAAAATTGATGAATTTATTAAATCCAAGTTTAAAAACGACAATCAAATTTCAGACAAAGCAAATTCTGTTTTTTTAAATTTTAATCCAAAACACTATAATGATCAATTTAGAAATACCTCTGCAGAACATGCCGAAAATAATAATGAACAAACGGTAAAACACGAAATAAAAGACAAATCCAATAATACAGACAAAAAGATAATTGAGGTAAACTTTTATCAAAAACTTAACAGGATTTTAAGTGTTGCAGCTGTTTCACTTACAGTTGTTTTGGTTGGAGGTTCAGTATTATATTTTAATAAAGGCGGTAAAATTGGATTAAATAATCAACCACAAGTTATAACATATAATCAAAAAACTTTAGTACAAAATGAAAAAATGGAAGTTTCTAATGAAAAAGTTTTAAAAGAAGTAGAAAACGGATTTGTAAAAGCTTATATGTTAGGAAAACGTGATATTGGAATAAATTTGACATCAGAATACTGGAATGAATATGGTAATGAATTTACTTCGACAGACTGTTATAAAGTTGCAAATATAACTGAAAATGTATCAGATATTTTTGTAGGAGAAATCAGCGGATCAGGATTGCCATATGTATTTCTTTTAATGGAAGATGGAACAGTGCAATACGTTGATTTACATTGTTATACAAACAATGTATTCTACTTTGAAGCTACCAAATTAGAGGGATTGTATGATGTAGTTGAATTAGAACAAAAAACAAGAAAATTCTCATATTCTAATACTGATTATAAATATGTAAATGCAATAAGAAGTGACGGATTAAGAAAAGAGATTGAAATTGGTGAAGTAAATGATTGGTATGATAATGTAATAGAAAACTATGATAATTTAAATAAAAAATATATTGAAGCGCATAATAAAACATCTATACCGGATGATGGAAAGGGTGACTATACTGTTGATAATATCACATATCTTCAAGTTAATGGAGAATATAGATATGCATATTACCTTAAAGATGGAAAATTTTATAGAGTCGAAAAAAGTAGTGCAAAAGAAGAATGTCTTGCAGATGGATGCTCAGGTTATACATTAGATAATTCAGATGGTAGAATATCTGTATTGTTAAATAAAGATTATATTATTTATGAAAATGATAAAAACATAATTTATAATGAAAATGATGTTGACCGTTCTGGAAGACAAATAGCTGAGAAATCAAGCGATGGAATAGTTCTAGAATCAAGAGAAAACGGAAATCTAATTCTTATGTTAGAAATTGGACAATTAGAAAAAATGGGAATTAGTCAAAATGAAACTAGAATAAGGGAAAATGTAAGATATAACATTTATGGTTTAGGTGAAAATATATATAATTCAAAAATTAATAAGAATGTCGCAGATGTTAAAGTTTTTACAATAGGAAATGTTGCTCCAGATGATACTTTAAGCATTATTTATGCAAAAAAAGATGATACAATAGTATGTATAGATTTAATAGATGCAATTAAATTTTCTGATTTACACAGAACAAGATTAGTTCTGAAAGGTTCAAGTAATGTAGAAGAATTTAAAAGTGATTTTGTATATGAAGAGAAGGATGGAGCACAGGTTGTAAAATATGTAACGGTGTTTACTATTGAAAGAGTTACTAACGATATTTATAATAATAGGGAAATTAATTATAATAATTATTAAAAAAGAAAGGATGATTAAAATGAGTAATCAGGAAAAAGATAATCAAATGCCAAAAAATTTAAAAGCTAAAACAATAACATTATCAATAATTGTATTGATACTAGTATTAATTTTAGGTGTTTTAGCAGGTGTTGTTATTTCAGGAAAAGGAGATACAGTAATAAATAAAACTCAAGAAATAATTAAAGGAGAAGAAAATAATAAAGATAGTAAAACATATAATTTGTCACAAGATTATATTGCACGTTGGTCTGATAAGGATGATGCAAATTCTATATGGATTAAAAGCATAGATGGTAATACGATAAAATTTGATTTTGCAATATTTAGAATAGCATCTTTTGATGATATAAAAGCTGATTTGATAAGCGATAGTGAAGCTACATTCAAAACAGATAAAGAAAAAGATGGTATGACATTAGAGGGAAAATTGAAATTTGAAAATGAAAAAGTTAAATTAGAAATTACAAAATCAGATAGTGATTTAATAGAAAATGGATTTAGCCAAGAGTATAAATACAAAAATATAAAAGCAATAGATGAGAATGTTGAAAAAAACGGTGCAAGCCAAAACAATGCAAATACAAAAAATGTATCAAGTGAATCAATATGGTACACATGTGATGCATTTAAAATCAAACTTCCAAAATCATGGGAAAACAAGTATAAAGTTGATATTGGTGATTTAGGTGAAGAAGATGGGGGAGATTCATATAATTTCAGAATTATAAGCGATGATGAGTATTTATTTAGTATTGAAGTAAGAAATACAGAATTAAAAGCTGATTTTATACCTCATGAATTCTTGGGAAGTTATACAGAAGGAAATAATATAAAATATGTGTATATGATTTATAGATCAGATGCACCTGCTAATGAGGAACCACACACATCAATGATGAAAGATTTTGAAAATTATAAAGATGATGTTTATGTTAAACAAACATTTGGAAATAAAACATTTTATGCTAAAGATTTTTTAAAAATAGAAAAAGGAAGCATGTATAGATATTATCGTTATTATATAGATGAAAATGACAGATTATGCATTTTAAATTACGAAAATAATGTTACTATAGATATAATAGCTGATCATACAGATAAATTAACTTATGATGAAAAAGAGAACGTAATTCATGCATATCCAATTGGAAAAAGCTTTATGAACAATATTAATAGAGATGTTGATGAAATCATATTTGAGAATCTTAATTAGATATATAAGGAGTTGAATATAAAGTCACCTAACACATTATTTCAAATATAATGTATTAGGTGATTTTTATGTCAAAATATAACAGACAAAACATATACAAATACGCTCAAAAATGGGCATTATCCCGTAATCCAAAATACTACAATTACGAATACATCGGAGGAGATTGCACAAATTTTGTCTCTCAATGCATCTACGCAGGGTGTGGTCAAATGAACTATAACAAATTAAATGGCTGGTACTACATAAACGCTAACAATAAATCCCCATCATGGACAGGAGTTGAATTTTTATATGATTTCTTAATGTCAAATAAAGGAGCGGGACCAAATGGAGAGGAGACCACAATAGATAGATTAGAAATAGGAGATGTTATTCAATTAAGTTTTGATGGTTATAGATACGGTCATGGTTTAGTTGTAATAAAAACAGGAAACAGTGTTGAAAATACATTGATTGCGGCACATACATTTGATACGTTTGGAAGATCAGTTTCAAGCTATGGGTATGAAAAATATAGATGTATCCATTTAATATAAATAATTTATAATTTAAATAAAAATATTTTACATTTTTCATATAAATGATATAATAAACTCAAATGAAAAGGGGGAACGAGAATGAAAAGAAAATTATTATATTTATTAGCAATTTTGCTAATAGTTTTAGTAGTACTTACGGGATGCGGTAAGGAAGACAATAAAAAAACAAGTAAAAAAGAAAGTAATAGCGAGGTTGTTGAAGAAAAAGAAGAGGCACCAGTTGATTGGCAGAGCTTATATTTGCAGGCTTTTAAAGACGGAAAAATAGTTGCCAATGCACCAGACAATATGAAAATTCAATTTGTTGATGTAGATTCTGATAAAATTCCGGAAATGTATTATAGTTATATTGCAGAATCTAGTGAAAAGTATAGAGGTTCAGCTAATAATACAGACGGAAAAAGTCTTTTTACAGGAAGTGCTAGAATATATGTAGATAGCGAAGGAAATGGAAATGTTTCTTCAAGTAATTCTGGTGAATCAACATATGAGAAAGCAGAAGGATATGAATTTGCATTTGTACATTTACTTCCTACAGATGAGTACTTATGGGCATATACTTCTTCTGGTGCAGAATTCAATATGACATCTAAAAAGGATGGTCAATCATATAGAGCTCATACACAAAGAGGAACAAAAAGTGCATCAAGCGAAGTTATTATTGAATTTGTTGGCATTTGCCCACCGATAGCTGTTTCAGTTAACCCAAGTGTCATAGATGAAACTTTTGAAACAGAATTCCAAAATGCAGCATATAGATATGTTCCAAATGATGAAATAATGAAATCTGTAAAGGATGGAGCTGACATATCAGATTGGGCATCAATTTACAAAGAGTATATAACAAAAAGAGGTATAGTAACACCATATAATGATGCAAAAATTGTATTCGTTGATATTGACGATAATGGTCTTGTTGATATGGTTTATTCATATAAAGATGAAAGAAATTATATAGTTACAAAAGTTTATAAATTAACTAAAGCAGGAAACATTGTACCAATTGGTGTTGCAAATGGTGTTCCAAGTTTTGGTTCAGGATATGAATATAAACTTGCAGTTCGTTATGGTTATATTAATACTTTAGATAGAAATGGATGGGTTTTAACATCTCCAGGTTGTCATGTACTTTTAACAGATGATTTAACTGTTGATGGAACTCGTACATTCTATATACCATCTAACTCAGATAAGGGAATGGCTCAATATGATGCATATACAATGTGTGAGTTGATTCCAGAAAATCAAATACAAGGAAATGTTGGAAAGTTTGTAAGTATTGATACAACTAAATTTGATAGTGACTTTGATGCTGCTTTTGAAGAGGCTGTTAGCAGATATGTTCCAAATAAAGAGATTGGAAATACTAATCAAAACTAAATAATATAATAAAAAAAGTAGCTGTTTTATGAATTAAAATATTGAACCATAATTCATTTAAAACAACTACTTTTTTATTAATTTTGAAATATAGTTTTAAATATACTCCTCCAAAATCTCCCACACATCATCACTATAAATCTTTCTCTCAGCAGAAAATGGCATGAAAGTAAAATCACCAATAGGGTTTAAATCGTTCTGGATGACTTTTACAGCGTTTTCTACTTTAGTAACAGCTATTTTATCAGCTTTATTACAAAGTACCATAAATGGCAATCCTGAGCGTATTATGTAATCATACATCATTCTGTCATTAGCTCCAGGTTCATGTCTAATATCAATAAGCAAGATTATAAGCGAAATGTTTTTTCTAACATGTAAATATTCATCAATAAAATGATTAACTTTTTCTTGTTCAACTTTAGACATTTTACTATAACCATAACCAGGTAGATCAACAAAATAAAATTTATCATCCATATTATAAAAATTAATTTGCCTTGTTTTTCCAGGTTCACTACTTGTTCTAGCCAATTTCTTTCTGTTAATCATAGTGTTTATAAAAGAAGATTTACCTACATTTGATTTTCCTACCAAAACAATTTCTGAAAGACCAGAAGTAGGGTATTGTTTTGGTGATGTAGCAGATATTTCTATTTTAGGATTTTTAATTAACATTTTAGTCCCTCCTTTTAAATTTGAAACATTTGGGGACGGTCTTTTTTTGTTTCACTTTTAAGACATTTTAAGACCGTCCCGGAATGTTTCACAAATTTTGTTTTAATTTTTAGGTACAATTTTTTCTAGTCCACCCATATATGGTCTAAGTACTTCAGGAACTGTAACACTTCCATCTTCATTG
>CAMUZC010000075.1 GCA_947165105.1 uncultured Lachnospiraceae bacterium
GCCCAATCCCCAATCCCCAATCCCCAATCCCCAATCCCCAATCCCCATTCTAAATAATAAATGATTTAAAAAATATAATTAAATAACATTAATTTATATTAAAAAAAATTAATAATTTAACCATAAAATTATTTTCTTAAAGAAATTATCTTAAAGTTATTTTCTTAAAGTTATTTGTTTAAAGTTATTTTTAATCTATATTAACATAAAATTAAATCTAAAATTAAAAGCTATATATCTATTTGATAAATTACTCCTCAAGGAGTTTTTCAATTTTACCAAATTTAACTTCTTTTTCAATATCTTTTCCTTGTACCTTTTTCAAATTTCTCACAGCAAGTACTGTGAATAATAAAGCAAAAGCTAAAAAGACAGAAGATATTATAATTAAGGCTTTTTCATAAATTGAAATTCCAATTTCTTTTTGGATATAGTAAATTTCATTTAAAGTTAAAGATTTATCACTTCTTCTTAATGTAGCAGTATACATAACATAATGATCTTTAATATTTTTATCATGAACTGGCTTGTCTTTTATATTTTTAATTTTTCCAAATTTATATAACACTTCGCTTTCCTCTAATTTCCTTAAATCTTTTATGCTAGAATTTGTATAATCCATTTTGCTTAATGAATAATCACAATTATTTTCATCATCATTACTATCTTTATCATATTTTATTTTTGGCCTTAATTCAATAGAAGGGTTGCTTCTCTTCCCAGAAACAACCATATCTAAATAAACCAAAGTACCTACTTTTAATTTATAAGCAAAAGTCAAAGGTGTTCTAATATGCTCAGTGACTTGATTTTGTCCATGATTTTCATTTAAATCAAGAGTAGCAGAGGCTTCTTTTGCAACTTTTAAAACTGAAGGTAATTTATTTATTTCATCAGGAGTTAAAGCACCAATAGATTCAATACATTTATAATATCTTAAATAAATATAACTTCCAAAGCTTTCTCCCTGTAAAATTGCAGAATTTAGATCAAATTTAACTACAGTCCCATCAGAAGTCTTTTTTACAGATATTTCTTTCAATCCCTGATAATGTCCAAGATACGTCATTCCTTTATCTATAACTATTTCATAAGTAGTATTATATGAATTTCCGTTACCTATATTTTTTATCAAGAAATCGACTCTCATTATACCTTCGTCTTCATGATATAATTCCTGATTTTCTTTATCTACATATTCCCCATTTGGTAACTGTTCTACTAGAGTTCTACTATAACTTAGTACAAGCCATGCTCCAGTACCATATATAAATGGTTTTTCTCCTTTTGATTCTTTTACTTTTCCATTCCATTGTTTGTATTTCATAGTAACAGTATTAATTGGATATGATATACCATATGGTATTTGAGAAACACTTGATCTAATTAATATACCAACTTGGGCTATATCAGGTGCTCCTATTATTGTTTTTGGGAAAAGTGGAAAATCTTTTTTAATTCCTTCTACTGTTACTTTTTTAAATTCATAATCAACTTTGCTTTCAGTGAAACTTATTGTATTATTCCCTAATTCTTTCCAATATTCATCTATTTCTTCTAAATAGTTTTTATTTTGAGTTGCATTTGCCATTTTTTCCAAAATTTCTTTATTTACATATTTTATTCCATCTATATTCCAGTCTAATCCAAGAATAATAGATAAATCTAAATCACTGGCTTGAGCTGAAGTATATAGTACTTTTCCATTGAAATCTCCTCCTTCGAATGGGACACCAATATAAAGAGAAGGAACTTTTACTGTATATTTATGATAATTTTTTATAGGATCAGTATTTGTTCCTGGGAATTTATCGAAATAAGAAGTAATTACTTCTAATTTTATTTCAATTGGCTTACCTCTTAAATTAACTGGAAAATCATCAGTAACATTTATTTGAAGATTATATTCACCTTTGAAACCATCTCTTATTGTTACTACATTTATATTTTCAAAATCGAAAAATTCAGGTGCTACATCTATATTGTGATCACTTGGTTTTATTTGAATATAATCTTTATATTCATTATCAACAGTATATTTTAAAAATCTATATTCTAAAGGAGCTTGTATAGTATGAGCATGTTTCGATAATAAATCATTAGCACTAATTGGCTTTTTACCTCTATAATCAAAAATTATAGCATCTCCTTTCATATTCCAATCAAATCCACAATTATTATAAAATATAATTTTTGCATAAGTTGTATCTCCAGGTTGGATAACAGCTTTTGACTTTCTAATTCCCCCTATATATACAGATATTGCAACGTCTCCAAATCCATATGAATTTGCATAAAAATCTTTAAATGGCCATTCTTTTTCAATTTTTCCTTCATCTCTAAATATATATGAATGATAAATTACAGCATTGAAAGTATTTACTCTTCCTGGGAATAAATTATTTGCTATTTCTATATCATTTCTTTTAGCATTAACAATACTAACAGGATCATCAACCACTAAGAAACTATTTGGACCATTTGCAGGATTCCAATAGACAAATCTACCCCCTTCATTAACTTTTACCATTCCTTCATATTTAATTTTATCAAAATAGGTCAATTTCATCAAAACATTAAATGATTCTTTTGCTTCTCCTCTTAAATTTGCAGCAAAATATAAATAATCTTTAGATGTAGGTGTAACTAAAAGATTATCTTCTAATTCATATAAATTATCTGGAGTATATTGATCTCCTTTACATTTATAATTTGTTAATCTTTCATCATTTTTTTCCAAATCTACAATAATTGGAACTATATTATTTTGATTCACATTTCCTGTGTAATATTTTATATTTGTATCAGGACCAAACTCTGGCCTTTTTCTATTATATAAACAAACATATATATTTTTATTTCTTTCATTTATTATTTTTTGAACAGCAGAATTACCTTTATTAGTATAACTTATTAAATCTTTTCCTT
This sequence comes from uncultured Lachnospiraceae bacterium, assembly GCA_947165105.1. The sequence goes on from CAMUZC010000075.1 coordinate 2,929, forward strand.
CCACCCAATTAGTTAATGAACTTGATTTATCAACTGAAATAGTATTACAAGTCTTTTGTCCTGCTACTAAAGTATCATCTTTATTTTGTAAGTTATCACTCCACCATCCTCTTTTTTTTGTACCATGATAATCCATTTCATTATTTTTGTCATAAAGAATACTGAATCCAAGGCCTTTATAAATTGGTATTGCAATAGTATTTTGAGGTTTAATAATAGTATTATCATAATTAGGTACATGGTTATCCATATGATATTTATATGCTTTGTCCATATTGTTATTATCGTAATCAATATGAGTTAAATCCCACATATCTTCTTGAATATATCCTGTTGGATAATACTTTTCAACTGTTGGAGAATAATTCCATTTTTTTCCTGTGACTGAGGAACCTTTATCTACTTTATGTAAAGTTGTTATATCTTTTAATTCTTCTTCACATTTTGCTATGGCATCTTGATCTGTTAAATCAGCACATAATTTAGCTTTTTCAATTTGTTTCAAAAATTCACCTTCTACTTTTTTTCCTCCAACTATGGCTCCTTTTTCACTAAAGCATGTTCCATAAGAGGCAAATCCCCCTTGTCTTAAATAAACATTCTTTTTATTTTCAAATTTTGAATATTCTATATTTTCCTTACTTGTTGCTGCATATTCACGATCATGATATTCTCCTGATGATTTTGGTACAAATAAAATTTGATTTTTTTCACAACGAGTTATTTCAAAATATTTTGGATAATTATTTAATAATTTTATATGAAGATGAATTTGAGCATTTTCATCTGAAGGCCATTCATATATTTGTTTTCCATCTTGTAATATTTCATATGTAGTTGTCATCATAAAGTTTTTTAACGGTGGGGGGATGGGAGGAACATCTGGGAAAACACTTCTAAGTGGTTGATGCCATACTCTTCCCCATATATCTTTCCATGTTGTTCTAGAAGTACTGGTTCCAGCTGGAATTACTTGTCCTTTACCAACAGTTAAATATTCAATAAATGGAATTGATGATATACCCAAATTTGAAATCATACTAAATCCTGCTCCATTTCCTACGATACCAGGCTTTGTTTGGAAATGAGTTTCAGCTGTTCCATATACAGTTCTATGGTTAATTTCTTGAATATATACTCCATATCTACTGAATGGCTCTAATGTTTCATATCCATTTAATGTTCTATCTAATTTTGCTTTTATTTCAAGAGCTGGATAACTCCAAGCACTTTCATATGTGAATAAATGATTTTCACTTGAAACAAAATAATATCTTTCATATGTATCTGGGAAAGAAATATCATATTTCATTTCCTCAATAGTCAATATTAAATTAACATTTTCACGAACTAAAACATCTTTTGAATTTCTTAAATTTTCAATATTTACTTTAATACCTAAATTTTTACCAAATTGTTCATTTGACATAAGTCCTCTTCTGAAAAATGCTTCTATTTTATTGTTTTTATATTCAGTTTTATAAATAGCAATTTGATCAGGAGCAATAGTTACTTCTTCTGTACTTTTAATTTTATATGAACCTAAATCAATTATAATTTTTCCTCCATATATGCATGTTGTATTAATTATTGTAAAATCTAAAGTATGAACATATAAAAATTTAATTGATTTATATACTTCATGATGGCCAGAATAATCATCATCTTTTTTAAAACCATAAATTTGATCAGGATGTCTTATTGAATCTTCAACATTAGGAATAATATAATGAACAGGTCTTACATAGCTTGTATTAGTAAAGTAATTTTTTATTGAGTTTTCATCAGTAGGATCAATTACTTTAAGGTCACAATATTCAAATAATTCATTTGAATAAATATTTGGTTTAAGTATAGTATTTCTATGCTCTTCTTCAAAATTATCAAAATATCCATATTCTAAGACTTGGCTTTTTACATCAATTGTTCTTTCTTCAAAGCATCCATCTTTATGTGGATCATAAGCTACAAGTTTATCAACTGAAAAAATAACTTTTTCATCTACTTTTGGAGGATTCACATAATTTTCATTTTTATAGAAATATATATCTGATCTAGTAAATATAAATTCTCTTTTTGCTCTATCTTTTTTGATAGTATCTTTCCATTCATCAGGAATATTTTTAAAACTTTTATAAAGAGTTTCAGCTCCTTCTGGCGTTGAATCATCTATAAAGACCATTAATCTTTGTGAAGCTAATTTATAAAATCTATCACTATTTCTGTAATTAACTTGTTTTATAATTTCTGATGTTTTACCAATAGTTATCAGACCAACATTAATTCCTTTAAGGTCTACATCATTTTTTAAATTTTCAGCTTCTTCATCACTATTAATTTTTTCAATAGTTTGTTTCACAGGGAGTACTGGGGAGTCCCATTCTGCAATGATAACAGCTCCTTTACCTTGTAGGAAAGCTGTGTAAATAAAATCAGTTGCACCTGAAGAATTAAATGGTACTTCATAATTATTAATTGTATTATTATAATAATCAACATATATTTTCAAATTCCATTGAGTTTTTCTTTGATCATCTCCATCTGTTAAAGGAGATATTATTGGAATTAAGCCTATATATTCAACATCAAAAGCACCTGTTTGTTCTTTATTTTCAACTTTAACAACATTATCTACATATTGTCCTTCACCTTTAACTGGATAAAATGAACTTGGATCTGGATTTATAGCTACTCTTAATAATGAAGCTGCTTCACAATTTACTCTTATGTTATCAGCCAATATATTTTCTATATTGTTCGAATCTGTGAAAACTAAAATAGGATTTAAAAGTAAAACACTATATTTTTCTTGAGTAGCTTTATAATTTAAGACTGATATTGTAATTTTAAAATTATATTTTTCATAAGAATCAATTTCACCTAGTTCACAATATAGGAAATCATTTTTGCTAGTAACAGTTTTTTTTTTTGTTACTTTGTTTGGAATTAATGTCTTATTATTTGTTTTAATACATTTATCTGGTATTTCAGTCCAATTAAAATTATCAGGTAAAAACATATATAAAGCAGAATTATTTATTTTTTGATCATTTAAATTATGGAGAATACTTTTTATTTCTAAATTAAACCCTGCTTCACCTGCAGGTATTGGTATATCAGGCAATTCTGTTGAATTTATTGACATAGTAACTTTTGAAGTAAAATATAATTCTTTACTAAGAGCCAATGAAAGAAGATTTAAAATAATATCTCTATCACCTCCGCTAAACATTGGATTGAAATTCATTAAAAATATTTGACCATTTTTTTCGTTTGATTTATGGGAAACTAATGTAAGATTTTCTTTTTGGGTTTCAGTTAAATTGCTTAATCTTCCTGTATCTTTATCTTTTATTTTTAAATCCACTTCTTCTGTATCCATTGAAATTAAAGTTTTTAATTCAGGATCTAATTTTTCGGTTAAAAATGTGGAAGATATACATACTTTCTTTTCTTCCTTTAATGAAACACAAGCTAATTGCTTTTTAAAATCAATATCATTTGAATATTCTCTATAGGTATCTTCACATCCTTTTGTAGATATTTTTCTATCATTATTGTCTATAGTTAATAATTTTTGAAAATTATAAGTGCCTTTTGCAATTAAGCCAAAATCTTGGAATAAATAACCTGATTTCCCTGTAGCAAATATAATTCCTCCATTATTGTAATATTCCTTAATTTTGTTAATACCACTTTGCTCTAATTTCTTTTTAATAAGAGCTTCTGCTCCTAAAATATAATCAGGTATTATTAAAATTCCAAATCTTGGAATACCATTATCCATTAAAGCTCCTTTTCTAATTGCAGCTTCATTAATCCAAGTTACAAAGGTATTTTTAGTATTATTACCCTTTTTATTCAAGAAAGTTTGATAGTCATCTAAACATATTCCTTTACCTAAATAAGTTTGGAAATAAGTACACCAATCAATGGCTTCATCAAAATAATTTATATTATTCAAATATTCATAATTTCCATTTATATTTAATATAGCAATATCAGCATCATATAAAGCTCTTGCTTTTTTAATTTTTAGTGTTTGATCTGTTTTTAGACCTATATCAAGTCCATCCAATTCTTCAGGCTTTATTGAAATGAATCCTCCTTGTTTATATTTTTTGGTTAAAATAGTGCCGTTATCCAATTTGTGATCATAAGTAAAAGCATATGGATATAAAACTATGTTAGAAGTATATTGCTTCATACTTTTTATAAACCATTTTCTTATTTTATCATATCCGTCTGTATTTGGGTCAACAATTTTTACATCATCAAATTCATTTGAAGTAGCCAAAGATCTTAAATTATGGTTATTTTCTCCTTCTAATTCTTTTGGATCAAGATGTCTTACTGTTTCACCTTCAATAGATTTATAATAATTTATTTTTTTTATTTCTTCCTCCACTACCTCTCTGTTGTTTAAATCTATATCAGGGATTTCTCCTTCTTCTACTTCTGAATGCGAAAATATATCTTCTATTTTAGGTGATTTTATTTTGGAATTTAAGTTGGTTGTGGTTGTTACTACTATTGAGAGAAGTAGTAATAGTATTTGAATCGGTTTATTTAGTAACATTTTTTATATATAATTTTTTATTTTTTTTGATATTTATTCATTATGGTTAAAATTAATTATTTATCAATTCAATATATAATATTTAATTTATTAAAATAATTTAATTTAATTAATTTTAATATA
>CAMUZC010000076.1 GCA_947165105.1 uncultured Lachnospiraceae bacterium
ATTATATTTTAAATTTAAAATATTCTTTAATTTATTATTTATATATTAAAATTTAATTAAATTAAATTTTTAAATATCCTTTATAAAGAATAAAAAATAATTTATTTTATATAAAAATGTTGTATAAGAAAGATATATTTGTTTTAGCTCTGATTACTTTGATTTCAATAGGATTTATATCCTATTTTACAGTCTTCCATATAAATTCTTTAAGAAATCTGAATGAATTAGCCAAAGAAAAACCAGGTTTTGAGCCAGTTATTTTTTATGACTTAAACAACAAAAAAATAATGGACAATATTATCCTAAAAATTCGACATTATGAATCAATAATAAAAGGCCCAATAATTCATTTAGATCACGAAGATTCAAACAATTTAGAAAAAGAGAAGGCAAAGCTTCGTAGTTTGGCCGAATCAAATATTTTTGAAAATACAAGACTAATTGATCCAAACAAAGATAATTATTATTATATTATGTATTGGATATCTCAAACTGCAAAACAATTCTCTTCAAATATAATATTATATCCATATTCTTTTAATTATAGTTATATAAATGAAGAAAATACATCAACAATAAGACAATTTACCCAAGGGGCTTTTATATCTTTAAATGCCTCAGAAGCAGAAAAATATAATCATATAGGATTAAACACACAAGGAACTATTGCTACAAAAAAGGCAAGAGCTATTTTTAATTCAGATTTTGCTATATTAAGCATTGAATTTATATTAGATTATAATAAGATAGATGTTTTTCAAGATCTTCCAGACTGGAATCAATTTTTTGGAAATTATTATGGAAAAACGACTCAATCGAATTATTCACAATTCATCGAATCAAAAACAAAAGATCCAAGTAAAACATATGTAACTACAATTAATGAAAATGATATAATCAATGGTAATTTACTTAATAATGGAATCCCTAGATTTGGACTTCTTATTATACCTGATTATATGTTAGGTACTGATACTATTATTATCAGTAAATTAACACAAAAAGGAATAGATAATATTGTCGATTTTTATAATAAAGGAGGAAAAATCCTTGTTAATGGAAAATCAGGAACTTTATTAGAAGATTTTAACCTTATGAAAAAGGGAGTTTATAATCGAAAAAAATTATTAAATATTAATAATGCTAATAGGAAAGTAAGGACAAAAGGATGTGAAGAAACATTTGGTAAAACATATAAAGAAAATTCAAATGATTTTGAAAAGCAAGTCATTTGCATGAATATACCTTATTGGAGAGAAGTTACTTTAGCTTCTTCTTTTAAATCAGAGGCAAAAGATCCTAATTATGCCACTTTAATAAATCTAGATTCATCTAATAATCAATTAGTTATCACTGATACAGATGATGGATTAACTTACAATTTAACAGAGAAAGAAAAAGAGTATAATCCTTTATTTTTATTTAAAAAAAATAATAAAAATGGAAATATCTATGTTATGAATTATAGTCCTGTAATGGCAGGAGGAGAAAGAGTTCTTGTCACAAATACCATTAATTTAGCTTTAAGTAAAGATTTATATATGACTTCAAATGTAAAAATGAATATTGATGTAGATCCGGATTTAAAAAATAATTTACCTATTCCTGCAGGAGAATTTGGATTTCAATTAGAAATAAATATTTTAATACATAATTTAGATGATAAAGAAATGAGTGCAGCTAATTTATATTTATTTTTAAATGATAATTTAGATTGGGCTTCAATTCCTAAAAATTGTGAGAATAGAACATATAATGATAAAGAGATACCAGATAATATTAAAAAAAGAAAATCATTAACAAATAAAAATAATTATTTATTATGTAATCTTAATACTATTCCTTCTTATGAAAAAATTGATTTACAAGTAAATATAACAGTACTTAATAGTCAAGCAACTCAATTAAAATATCAAGTTTTACTTATTGAAGATTTTTTGACATATAAAGATTCAAATACCCAAACCAATTTATTATTTGATCAGATTAAAACCAATTGTGAAGCTGCACCTCTTTTAAGAGGAAGTTTAAATCCTGATCCTAGTGGCTTTTACCCTTTTCCAGGTAGAGGAGTTTATATAGATAATGTTTTAAAAATTGAAAATAAAGAGGATTCATTGGCTTATGATGTAGAATATTATGGATTAATTCCATTAGCCTCTCCTATTGTTGATGGGGTTGATCAAAGAAAAACTCAATGGAGTTTAAAAATATATGTGGATTATTATAATAATAATAATTTTGAAGTACCTTTTACATCTGATAATGCTGAAGATTATATATATCCTGTTGAACTTAAAGGAAAAGGAATTACAATTGTTGCTGAATGGGACTCCCCTGTTCTTCCAAATAAAGAAATATATTCTAAAAAAGATGTAGTCTTAGGTGAAATAGTAGAAATAAAAGGAATAAATATTGGTTCAGTAACTATTAATTCTACCTCTGAAGTTATCAGACAAGTAAATTATAGAAAAAGTGATAGATTTTACAAATTAGCATCCCAAAGATTAATGGTTTTTATTGATACCTCAACACCAGAAGGGGCTTATAATTATTATAGGGGTAAAATACCAAATGATATACTTGATCCTATATATGAAGATAGAACAAAAAGAGATTTTCTATATAGTAGATTAGATATATATTTCTATGATAATCCAAATTATTGCAATCCTCCAGGTATCAGTGAAAAACATGTTATTTCTATTGATAAATATGAAACTTATCAACAAAAACCAAACTGTTCGGATATAAGAGGAGAAATTATTGTTAAACCAAAGGAGCCTGGATTTTTCAATAATTTTGATGACAATAAAAAAAAAACTATACTTCAACCTAATATATATCCAAATGCATTATTTGAACTTTGCAATCTAATTGTAATTGATCCCGAGAAAGAAGAAATTTCAAAGTATTTAGACACTGATTATTTCAAATTAGTTCATTATATTATACCAAATGTTGATAAAAATATAACTCAACCAAATCAAATTTATGGTTTCACTCAAATTAATAAACACTATGGTTATCATTCAAAATATAATTCTATTAAATTTATTTATCTCCATTCATTAACTTATGTTGTTGATAGTAAATATTGTAAATATGGTGGAAGAATTACAATTGATATTGGAAATTTTGAAATTAGTTCAACTGATGATGTAACTGTTTCCCCAGATCAAATTGCTGTTTATAAAGTAGAATATAATAAAAAAAAGATAAGTATTTATTTCAAAAGAGGTCTCATGTCGAATGAACAATTTGGAAAAAATCTTACACTTAATATAAATATTGAAAATATAAATATTGAAAAAAATACAAAGTTTAAATTTATTGTAGAAGAGATGAAATTTGATATTTCAAATCCACCAGATTTTGAAATATATTCTCAAGTAATATCAGAAGATATAGAATTTGCATATATTTCAGCATTTAGTTATCCTGCTGTTCAAATGAAAACTGTATTAAATAGAACACTAAATGGATATGAAACTATAGAACCTTTTAGTAGATATGGAGTTTATGCTCAAGAATTATTTCATAGGACTGTTTATGCTTATGCTGAAGCACATAATCAAAGAGATCCTGGAGTTACAGGGAATGGAGATGGTTTTAGTTTTATTTCAAATTTAGGAATTTCTTCAATACCATTTATAGAATATATGTATGTAGGTACAGGTCAAGTAATCCCTGCAGGACCAGCAACATCAAGAGTATCATGGAAAGATATTTGGGGAAGAAATTGGCATCAACCTTTAAGGTCACTTTTCCCAGATGTTCCCCCTGTACCTCCACCGCTTAAAAATTTTATGATGACTACAACTTATGAAATTGTAAGAAGTAATAATCAACAAGTTTATGAATGGGATTCTGATGAAGATGTAAAAATTCATATTCAAATGAAATTATTAAATAATTATCCAAAATATTTTGAAATCACAAGATGTAAAGAAAATCAAATAAGATATGTTCCATATTATTTAAAAGAGAACCATGAAAGAGAATATGCTAATACAAGTAAAGAAAATTTAACTCAAAGTGAACTAAATGGCAATAATATGTTTTTAAGACAGGGAGGAATGGCTTCTTATGGAATATGTTTTGCTAAAGAAGGAGCTTATGTTTCTGGAAATAAAGTTGAAGGAGATTTATTAAAACAAATAGAAAAAGCCAGATTATGTGCAGATTTAACAGATGCAAATTTAATTGCAAAATGTGAAGAAGAATTAAGTACTATTAAAACAATTAGTAAATCATCTACTGAATGGGATGAAGAAAAAGATGGAAAATGGAATTATTCTCCCTTAGTTGAAGATTATTATCCAAAAGGATATATAGAACCAGATATGTGGCAATTAACACATATTGATTATTATGATAATGCTATGGATAAGGCTTATAAATATCATGTAGATAACCAATTGCCAAATTATGATAATTTCAAAGATAAACCACTTAATACAATTGCTGTTCCATTATATAAAGGGCTTGGATATAATATTGTTTATGATAAAAATGTTAATTTCCAATATCATGGTGAAACAAAACATGGATGGTGGTCTGATAATTTACAAAATAAAGATGATACATTAATAGCTGGAATAAATACATGTAATAAAATTTCAGTTGATAAAAAATCTTCTTTAGTATGGGTAGATGGGAAAGATTTAGTTGGTTCTAAAAGAGCAGGTTCAGATGCTGCTGCTAAAGAAATTATAAAAAATAGACAAAAAAATATATATACTTGTTTATTTAATAGAAAAAGACCCCAATATAATCCTGAAAATGGAAAATCTTATTTTGCATCGAATGTTGTTGAAAATAATATTATCCCTATAGTCAATGATTTAGATAAAGATGATAAAAGATTAACTGATTTCGAATGTAATGTAGATCAATATACAGAAAAAAATATATATACTTTCGATGGAAATTATTTGGCAACTCCAACATCAAAAGATTATTTATATTTTGCAGCAAATTTAAGAGGGCATGCAAAAGAAACAATTAATGTTGTAATGACCTTAAAAAAATTTGACAAAATTGTTTATGAAGGTAGTGTTAAAATAAATGAAGGAGGAAGATTTGTTTATTGGAATCCAGTAAATGGTCCTAACAGCTTCTTAGTTGTTGATGATCCTGTAAGTGTTATTCAAGCTAAAAGAAATGATCTTATAATAATTAATAATATTTACCCTAGAAGAGTTAGTACATTTAATAGTATTATATATCATACATATATAATTAGAGATGACAATAAAATAAATAAAGAATGGCCATATATGAATTATTATTCTGATTCACATGGATATGGAGATGTGACAGTTTCTGTAAACGTTGGGGGAATTAAAAAATCTAAGGCTGCTTTACAGCCTGGCGAAACCACATATGCTAAAATCATTTTTTATAATAATTGTGGCTTTGATTGGAATATGAAATATGAAGCTATTACTTTTAATTATACTGGAACTAAAAGATTAAATGCATATGATTATTTATATAATATAGTACATGCAATACGAGTACCTATTGAATATAATTTTATGAATTACGTAATAGAGAAAGAATATCAGCCATATATATCAATAGGGCCTAGTGGTCATAATGTAGAAGTTGCTCCAGAATTCTTTGATTTCGAAAATATCAATGTGGTCACAATAAGAGACGGTTTTAAAGGAGAATATAATCTTCAAATTAATGTTAGTAGATATTTCCCTGATGAATTAAGAGGTAAACCAATTGAAATTAAATTAGAACTAAATAAAACATATTTTGATCATTTCCCAGGAGAAGACTCGGACCCAATTAAATTTTATCATAAATATAATGTCACAATTCCTTCTATTTATATCGCTGTTCCATATAATAAAGGGGAATTTAAAGATAAAGTATTATATATTTCTGCTCAATCAACTAATGTAAATATCCAGTTTAATATTGGGATTGATTGGACAATAGATGGTATTAAATATATAGACAAAAAAATTTTAGAAGAAATTTCAAATGCAACACAAGAAGAAAAATATAAAGAAAAATTAGATCAAATATGGAATAAAAAAATAAATAATACTGGAAAAAATATTGGTTATGAAGAAACAATTCTCAGTGATACTCATAAAAAGGTTTTAATAAATGGTATTAAAGAGGAATATGAGTTTTTCCCGAAAAAAAATAAAAATAGTTCTGATGTGACTGAACTTATAATAATAGTAAGATCAAGTGTTAGTCAAATACCTTATGGAAATAATTGGCCATTATCATCTTTCAGTGTAACTCATTTGGATTGGCTTAGAAAATATAAATACAGAATGGGCACTTCTTCATATGTAACAGCATCTGGAGCTTGGATTACCATAACTTATAGCAGAGTATTAGTTGATTATTTAGGAAATGGTAATTATATTGTAAAGCCTGATCAACAATTATCTCCTGATGAATCTGGAACCATAAAAGTACAATTCAAACTTACAAATATTGGAAATGGGGAATCCTTCGATACTAAATTTGAGATAGTTATTCAACCTAATTTAACACTGGTAGAACATATGACAGGAGCAAATAAATTAGATATAACGAAAAGAGATAATGGGCAAACTATATTAACTTTCGATTATGGAGCTCCAATAATGCCTCAAGAGCTTAAGGGAGGTATATTATATTTAAATTATACAAAAATATGTGACAATTATGATATTTTATCTGAAGAAGAAAAAAGCTCATTACCTAAAGCATTACCAGTAGCTAAAGAATCTTCGGTTTATATGAGATTAGAAAATTCATCTTCATCAGATATTATTACTCAGCATTTAAGACAACCTTTAACCTTTGCTTATACAATCAAAAAAAAGACAGCAGTATATATTGATTTAGTTATTTCAGGAAAAAGATCTGATCCTACTTTAACAATTAAACCTAAAATAAATTTTTATGGAAATGATACAAAAGATAATGTTCAAATTTACATAGGAAAACTAGATTTAACGAATTATTATGGTGATAAACGACAACTTGAAGAAATTGAAGATAATAGTATAAATTATTCAACAATATATAGTAAAAATATTTACACAAACGAACAAAAAGATAAACCAATACAAATAGAAAAAGAAAATAAAAATCATGTTTTCGAATATATTGTAGTTGCTTATGCAGAAGATGGTACAGCTTATCATAATGCAATTAAATATGAACAAAAAAAAGTTCATATTTCTGATGCTGAGGTTGCTTTAATTATACTTTCACTAATATTTTTTGCTGCTTCAGCTTTCTTCATTTGGAGAGGTTATATCAATTATACAGAAATGAATTCTAATCAAATAGAAAACAATGTAAAAAATGCAAAAATACAAAAACTTTTGTCGGAATAAACATTATTATAGTTTAGTTTATCTTCTTTTACAATTTTAAATTTAGAATTATATTTATTTTATTAATTACTACTAAATGGTTTATAAAATAATTATTAATTTATTAGTTTCAAACTAAATTTTAATTATTTTTTTACAATTATTTATT
>CAMUZC010000077.1 GCA_947165105.1 uncultured Lachnospiraceae bacterium
TCAGCCTCAGAAATAACTGTAACTCCTAAACTTTGAGCTTTAGTCAATTTGCTTCCAGCATCTTCACCTGCTAAGACATATGTTGTTTTCTTTGAAACTGAACCTGATGTCTTACCTCCAAATTTTTCGATAATATCAGATGCTTGATCTCTTGTAAATTCCTCTAACGCACCCGTTAAAACAAATGTCATTCCTGCAAATCTTTGGTCTTGACTTTCTTCTTCAAGGCTTTCCATATTAACTCCTGAATCTTTTAATTTATTTATTAAATCTATTGTTTGCTCTTGTTTGAAAAATTCATAAATACTTTCTGCTGTTTTTTCTCCAACATCCTCTTGCATACTTAATTCTTCTAAATCTGCATTCATAAGATTATCTATGTTTCTGTATTTTTTTGCTAATGATTTAGCTAGTTTTGAGCCAACATGACGAATTCCTAATGCAGTAATAAATTTTGATAAATCATTGTTTTTACTTTCATTTATACTGTCTACTAAATTTTGAGCAAATTTCTTTCCATTCTTTTTTAAAGATGCAATATCTTCTAATTTTAAAGTATAAATATCTGTAATACCTTTTATTAGTTCTTTATCTATTAATTGTTCTATTATGCTATACCCAAGTCCATCTATATCCATTCCAACTTTTGATGAAAAATGAACAATGCTTCTTAAAGCTTTTGCACTACATTCAATTCCAGTACATCTTGTAACAGCTTCTCCATCTTCTCTTACTGCTGGAGCCCCACAAACAGGGCATACTTTTGGCATAGTAAATTCTTTTTCTGCTCCTGTTCTCTTTTCTTTAACTACTGAAACTACTTCTGGAATAACGTCTCCAGCTTTTTGAATAATTACAGTATCACCTATTCTTAAATCTTTTTCTTTAACAAAATCTTCATTATGAAGAGTTGTTTTTGATATTGTTGACCCAGCAACCCTAACTGGTTCTAGTATAGCCATTGGAGTTATTGCACCTGTACGTCCAACTTGGCAAATAATATCTTTTAAAATTGTTTGTTTTTGCTCTGGTGGGTATTTGTATGCAATTGCCCATCTTGGCGTTTTAGCTGTTACACCTAATTTTTCTCTTAAATCAAGTTCATCCACTTTAATAACAGCACCGTCAATTCCAAATGTTAATTTATCTCTGTTCTCTCCAATTTTATTAACTGCTTCAATTGCTTCTTCAATGCTTGTACAATAATCATGAACTGGATTAACATTAAATCCTAATTTTTTTAAATATTCTAATTGTTCAAAATGAGAATTAAATGGATTTCCTTCTAATCTTTGAACATTAAAAATGAAAATATTTAAAGGCCTTGAAGCAGCCACTTTTGAATCAAGTTGACGAAGAGAGCCTGCAGCTGCATTTCTTGCGTTTGCAAATAAGCTTTCACCCATTATTTCTCTTTCTTCATTCATTTTTTCAAATTCAGCTGAACCTATAAATACTTCTCCTCTTACAATAATATTTACTTTTTCAGTTAATTTCTGTGGAATATTTTTTATTGTTTTTAAATTTTCAGTAACATCTTCTCCAATTAAACCATTACCTCTTGTTGCACCTCTTACAAATTCTCCATTAACATATTCTAATGCTACTGATAATCCATCTATTTTAGTTTCTACTACATAATTTAATTTATTATCTTGTCCTAGTTGCTTTCTCACTCTTTTATCAAATTCCTCAAGCTCTTCAATTGAAAAAACATCTTGTAAACTTTGAAGTGGAACTTCATGAGTAACTTCACTAAATCCCTCTTTAACATGTCCACCAACTTTTTGAGTGTTTGAATCAGCTGTAATAAACTCTGGAAATTCTTTTTCTAAATTCTTAAGTTCATTATTCAACATATCATATTCAAAATCTGAAATTTCTGGATCATCGTCATCATAATATCTTTTATTATGATATTCAATAATCCCGCGTAATTCTTCAATTCTAGCTTTTGCCTTTTGTTTATCCATATTGTTTTCTCCTTATCATATGATTTAGTCTGGTTGTATATTATCATAAAAGCAAGTAATTATCAACTAATTACTTGCTTGATTTTTAATTTTTTATTTCTATTTATTTTTAAGCAAATCTTTGCCATTTTTTATATAATCCCATCCTGAAAAAATAGTTGCAATAACAGAAACTGTCATAAGTACACTTGCGCATATATTAAGCACTAATGAAAATCCACTTAAGTTTCCTTGTGTAAAAGCACCGTAGCTGTTCATATCAACTAAAGCTAAAATTAAAGCTATCATCTGAGTTACTGTTTTTAATTTTCCCCATACAGATGCTGCTATTACATTTCCATTATTTTCAACAGCAATCAATCTATATCCTGAAACAATAAATTCTCTAAACAATACTATGATTGGAATCCATGCTGGTAATCTCCCCGCTTCTACAAGCATTATCATCGCCGCTAAAACAAGAATTTTATCAGCTATTGGGTCTAAAAATTTTCCAAATGTAGTTATTTGGTTTCTTGAACGAGCAATATACCCATCTAATTTATCAGTTAGAGAGGCAATTATAAAAATTGCCTCAACCACTATCCATGTTAATGAAATTAGTGAACTTGTATATATTTTATCTAATCCTAAAAACGGAATTATGACCATAATTGGAACTAATAATATTCTAAAGATTGTTAATTTATTTGGTAAATTCATATTTCCTCCTGTAAGTATTCAAAAAATCTTATATTACTGTGTTTTCATTTGAATTGGTAACATTTTTGTTTTCATCTGTATTGTCAACATTTGCATTACTGTCTTCTTTATTTTCAGTAACATTTTGAGGTTCTTCATTTAGTTTTTCAATTTCTTCTTGAAGCTCTTGTGGTAATTTTTTAATACTATCTCTTACGCTTTCTTTTTCGCTGCCTTTATCATTTTGATTGTTAGATTTTTTCTGCTCTTCCTCATACACTTTTTCTAATTGATTAATTAATTTTTGCAATCTTTCCATATCTTTTCCGACCATTTCCCAGTCGCCGTTACTTGTAGATTGTTCAAGGTTTTTATTTGCTTTAATAATTAATTCTATTAATCCTTCAATGTCATCAGTATTTTGAATTTCAATACCAATTGCATTTTGAGAAACTAAATTAGCAAGTGCAGACTTTAAATTATCTCCTATTGCAACTTTATTACCTGATGCAACAACAATCTTCTTAAGTGTTGGTAGCGATGATTCTTCGTTGATATATTGTTGATAAATTGCTTCAACATAAAGTAGTTTATTTTCAATTGGAACTACTACAATATTTTTTGTAAGTTTTGTTCCTGATACATTTAAACTAGAAATTTGTTTATAAATTTCTGGATTTTGTTCTATTTGAGTATCCAATTGTACTAATCCTAAAACATTACTATCGTCTGGGAATGTGTATAATTTCAAATTAGGACTTCCATCTTTATATCTTCCTACTAAATATGATGTAATATTTTGTTTTCCACTTATTGTGTATGGTACAACTAATCCCAAATAATTTTCTCCACTATCTGCTGTTTTAACACCTGTGTAATAGCTTTGCACTGGTGATACTGAGTTTGTTCCATAGTTGTTTACTGCATATGTTGCAATATCCCAAACATCATCAGTTCTATATAATACATCTGCCTCAACATCATGATATCTTTTTAATATATTAGCTTGAACATTATATAAATACTCTGGATATACAAAGTGTCTGCTTATATCTTCTGGAATTTTTTCATCTAAATCAACAAATAAGTTTTTATATGCTTTTCTATAAGCCATTATTATTGGATCTGTTCTATCTGTTATATAAAATTTTGTTGTTCCATTATATGCATCAATTATAACTTTTACAGAGTTTCTTATATAATTAAACTCTTTGTTATTTACATTTGATTTTTGAGCGTATGGATAATAATTTGACGTAGTATATGCATCAAGTACCCATACTAAACTTCCATCATCTCTAACAACAAGATATGGATTTTCATCATATGTTAAATTTGGCATAATCTTTTTAGCTCTTTTAATAACATTTCTGTTAGTTAAAATTTTACTGTTTGATGTTACATTTGATGAAAATGCTAGTTTTGCATCCCCTTGTGAGATTGCCAAAATCATTCTATCGAAAAATCCTAGTTTTAATCCTGCACTTCCATTATAATTGTTTGTTTCATTATCTCCTTCTGAAACAGGATAATCAAATTCTTCTTTATTTTTGCTATTAGTAACAATTGTATCATTTGTTTGTAATCCAAAATAAATTCTTGGCTGACTTATTTTTATATCGTTGTCATCAAAGCCTTTTTGATAATTTTCTAAATTTCCAGCTGAATTTGTTCCAGAAACTGAAGTAGCTATAACTCCATATCCATGTGTATATTCATATGTTGAATTACTATAAGAATTTTCTTTACTTGCAATTTCTCTTGGAGTAATATACACTAATGTTTTTTCGCCATTTATGTCATATGCCCCAATTTGGCTTGAATTATAGTTGTAATATCCTTTATTTGTTAATGCTCCGTTTAAATTTTGAAGTACAATATCTTTATTTACAATAGAAATGTTGTTTAATAGTTTTGCATTTTTAATAATATCATTTTCTTCTAAAGAACCATCATTTTTAACAATAACTTCATCAATATCTATGTTATAACTTCTTCTTGTACTTTCTATATTATAGTTTATATACTTCTTTTGTTTATCTAATTCATTTGATTTAACAAACATAGCATTATATCCAATTAAAGTAACAACTAATAGACACAAGTAAATTGGAACAGTTAAAATTGAACCGATAACTCTTTTTGTTTTACCTTTATTATATGATGATACTGCTAAGAATACTGATAATATAATAACTACTGCAAGTATTCTATATCCCCATAATTTTATGCTTACATCTGTTAAGCCTGCACCATATAGAGAATATGATGTCTTATCTCCAATACTTAAAAATTTACTTGCATTTAAATCTTGTGTTTTGAAGAATGCTAAAATTGCAATTAATATTGATAATATTTTTGCATTATTTAAAAGTTGCTTTACTATTTTACTATTTTTTAGTGTTTCGCTCTTTACACCATCAAATTGAGTATTCAATGCAATAATGTAATAAATTCCAGCATATGCTGTTAGCGCAACTATAGTTATAATTCCAAACCATAAAATATACTCTAAAAATGGCTTTTGGAATAAATAATAGCCTATGTCATGATGAAAAATTTGATCTTTAATTTCAAATGATGTGCTATTTATAAACAAAATTAATTTACTCATTGTCATTTCTGATGTTACTAAACTTACAATAGTCGCAATTATCAATGAAATTGATTTGTTTGGAAGTTTAGGCATTTGCTTTTTCTCATCTTCAAAGAACTGCTTTAATCCTGAATAGATTCTTTTATTTGTAATATATACTCCTGCAAATATAAACGCAAAAGTTGCTATAAGTGAAATTGTTTTATACTTAAAGTTTGTCCAAAACACAGAAACATATTGTTCGCCTATTTCTAGTTTTTCCAAATAGGCACTCCTGAACATTACGGTTAAAACTACTGCAACTACTGCTATAAATAGTATAACTATAAACATCCTTTTCTTACTTTTTTTCATTCTTTTAAATCACTAACCTTTCCTTTAAATTAATGCTTCAACAAAATCACTGCTATTAAATTTCTCCATGTCATCAATTTGCTCTCCAACTCCAATAAATTTAATTGGCATGTTGTTTTCAGAAACAATTCCTATTACTGCTCCACCTTTCGCTGTTCCATCTAATTTTGTTAAAATAAGTCCATTTATATCTACTGTTTCTTTAAATGCCTTTACTTGTAAAATTGCATTTTGTCCAGTTGTTGCATCTAAAACCATTAAGACTTCTTGTGAGCTATCCGGTAATTCTCTATCTATAATTTTCTTAATTTTTATTAACTCGTCCATTAGATATTTCTTATTGTGTAATCTTCCTGCTGTATCGCAAATTAATACATCTGCATTTCTTTCTTTTGTTATTTTAATTGCATCATACACAACTGATGCAGGGTCTGAACCTTCTTTTCTTTTTACCATTTCGCATCCAGCTCTGTTTGCCCATATTTCTAATTGTTCAACAGCTGCTGCTCTAAATGTATCTGCTGCTGCTATTACAACTTTTTTGCCATCAAGTTTTAATCTATTTGCTATTTTTCCAATTGATGTTGTTTTTCCAACACCATTTACACCTACAACTAAAATAACTGCGGGTTTTGTTTCAAGGTGTAATGATGAATCTACTGAATCTAAAATATCTTTTATAATTTCTTTTAAAGCTTTTTTAACTTCTTCCGCGTCTTCAATTTTTTCTTTTCTTATTTTATCTCTTAATTGTGCTATTATTTTTTCAGATGTTTCCATTCCAACATCTGACATTATTAATGCTTCTTCAAGCTCTTCTAGTAGATCTTCGTCTACTTTTCTGAAGTTACTTAATACATTATTTATCTTTTCATTTATAGATGTTTTAGTTTTTCCTAAACCATTTTTTAATTTATCAAAAAATCCCATTTTACGTCCTCCATTTTGTTGTTTTTGTATATTGAAATTATACTATAAGATGTTTTTTTATGCAAGTTTTTTGGGATAAGAAAAAATATAGAACCCGCAATGCAGGCCCTATATTTTTTTTATTTTTTCTGTTAGCAGTGCTTACAGAAAAAATTGGAACACTCCTAACGAATTTCAATTCTTTTTTATTACCTTACACTCAGAGTTATACTTCTTAATTGTCTCCTTTAACAATTCTATTTTTTCAGGTGTGAATCTTTGAACTTTAAATACTTTTTTATTATTTATATAACCTACAATTGTATGTAAATTATATAAATTTCTTCTATAATAAGTTTTTTTATATTCAATTCTTGTTAAATCTGAAATGTTAAATTTCTTACTTGCAAACAATTTTTTATAAATAATTTTATCATCAACAATTTGAAATTTTTTGATAAATTCATTTATTCTTATAGATTCGTTGTATCTGCTCGTCAAATAATTATATAACTGTAGATTATCATCTCTACCATAAATATTGAAAGAAAAAAACTTTTCATTATTTTTTAGTACTAAAATACGATAAATATCATTTGAAATAGATGTTATTTCAGACATATTTCCTATTTCTTTTTTCTTCGTAAAAAGAGATACTTTTGATATTTTTAGATTTTCTATTATTATTTTTTTATTAGTATAATCAAGTACTAAAAGTATTATCACTGACATTATAAAAATTGGTATTGAATTTATTGGTTCAACTACTAGTAATCCTATAAATATTAATGCCATTAGAAAAAAGAGCATCCATAGTATTGTACTCAAAACTTTCCTTACATTATCTTTTACACCTATAATTAATTTATTATCTAATAGCTTTTCTAAATCTTCTTGGTTTATATCTTTTGAATTCATATATTTATTCCTCCATTTTTTATTTTATTAATTCATTCTATCATAAGCAAAAATAAATTTCTACAAAACTGT